>JALVAL010000078.1 GCA_027011205.1 Gammaproteobacteria bacterium | reverse complement strand
ATACTATATATACGGTTTAATATGCTAAGGCGGCAATAATTAATATACCTTAATTATTGTAAACTTATGAACCGTTTTGTTTATTTTAAGTGCTGATTTCAGCTAATTCAATTTTATTGTCAGGAAGGATATAATCACAGTGGTAGAAGCTTTATTATTAATTGGTGGAAACCTTCTTGGTATTAGCCTGTATTATAAAAATAAAAAAAAGTCGAAAAAACAACACCTCCACGCCTTGATGGGACATGGATCCCGGCCACTTGCTGTATCAGGAGATGACATTGGCAAAGTTAATGAAATTACAAAAATAGATCAAAAAAAGGAAAAAACCAAAGAAGAAAAAGAGGCCATGCGCTATTTAAATAGCAATATTGGTTCTGTCGTCTTGCTGGTTGTCAGCCGAATCTATCCTGTTGTTACCTTGCCCGGTATGGCTCTGGCGGTATATGCCTGTCTGCCTATATATAAACGCACCTATACTTCAGTCATCAAGGAAAGAAAGCTGAAAAATGACCTGCTCAATGGTCTTGTCGTGACAGGAACCCTGGGTACCGGACATTTTCTGGTTACTGCGTTATTTACCTTTGTTTCAAATCTTGGAACCGTTGTTGTGCAAAAAAGCAAAGGCTATTCCGAAGAAATGCTCAAGGGAGTATTTGATCAAAAAGTCAGTACCGTATGGTTGTTACGAGATGGCAGTGAAATTGAGACACCAATTGAAGATGTAAAAATCAACGATGTGGTTATTGTGCATACCGGGGAGTTGATCCCGCTGGATGGTATTATTCTTAAGGGTGCGGTTACCGTTGATCAGCACGCCCTGACTGGAGAATCCATACCCGTTGAAAAGGCTGAAGGTGATAAGGTATTAGCCTCTACAGTAGTGATTGCGGGTTATGCCCAGATTGAGGTCACGCAGACCGGCCAAAATACAGTGGTTGCAAAGATAGAAAATGTCTTACAGAGTACTTCCCACTTCAAAACAGGTCTCCAGCTAAAAGGCGAAACCTGGGCAGATAAGGCTGCTGCGCCTATCCTTGGTCTGGGTGTGCTGTTGTGGCCTTTTCAAGGTGTGGCTGTTACAACGGCGGTATTTAATATGAGCCCCGGTAACGGCATCCGCTTGTCTGCCTCAGCGCAAACACTTACTCATATCATTCTGGCTGCCCAGGAAAATATTCTGATCAAAGACGGCAGAGTTCTTGAGCAATTAATGGAAGTGGATACGGTTATCTTTGACAAGACCGGAACCCTGACTGAAGACGAGCATGCAGTGAGTCGTATCCTGTGTGCAGATAATGATTATAGTGAAGCTGATATTTTATACTTTGCGGCAGCAACCGAACAAAAAGTAAGTCATCCATTAGCCAGAGCGATTATAGAAAAAGCTGAAGTCTTAGAACTTACCCTGCCGGATGTTGCGTTATCTGATTCCAGATATGAAGTCGGCATGGGTGTTACTGCTACTGTTAATGGTAAAACCACTCAGGTGGGCAGCTTATCCTTTATGGAGAAAGCCGGCATATCTACCCCTGATGAAATAAAAGAGGATGTGCAGGCAACCATTGCCGCTGGTTTTTCTGTTGTGATGGTGGTGGTTGAAGGTCAGATTATCGGAGCTATTGAAATTCAGGCTCAGCTTCGCCCTGAGGTTAAACAGGTTATAAAGAGTCTGCGTGGGCATGGCATCAAACATATGTATATCCTGTCAGGTGACCAGCTGGAGCCTACCCGCCAGATGGCTGAGATGCTTGAGCTGGACGGTTACTTCCATAATGTTTCTCCCGAAGATAAAAGCAATATTATTGAAAAGCTGCAAGGTGAAGGCAAAACGGTCTGTTTTATTGGTGATGGTATTAATGATGTCATTGCCATGAAAAAGGCAAATGCCTCAATTTCATTAAGCGGAGCGAGCACGATTGCTACCGATGTTGCCCAGGTTATCCTGATGAATGGAAACTTGCAAGAGATGGATGATTTGTTTGAAATTGCACATCGCCTGAAAAGAAAACTGGTCATGACCATTACTTCCTATACGACCGTGGTACTGGTGTCCTTTACCAGTATCATGTTTTTTGGAGCGCCGCCTTTTGTTGCACTGGTTGTACAATCTCTTGTTAATAATACCTATGGCATGTCGCAGGCATTACTGCCCTTAAAGCAACTGAGAGATAATAAAAAGATGGAGTATGAAAATGAACGGAAGTTACTTGCTGAAAAAACATCTTTAGAACTATAAGGCCAATTTGCCAATCTCTCCAGGAGTCTGTCTGTCGGACTTCTGTTTTTTTACCCAAATAGTATGCCCGGTCAGATTTATCGATCATTTTTACTAAAGTAGATTCACTATTCACCTTGAATGATCAATAAATCTGGCAATATGAGCTAATTCGCTTCAATAAAAAGCCTTTAGCTAAAAATTTTAGAAGTTATGAAACCAAAACTTTAAAGACCAAAGGAGAAATTAATTTGAATTCTATTAGCGGATTTAAAAAAACCAGTTCCAAACCCTTTCCAGCCCATGTTCCCGGCTCAAAATCATTTACCAATCGAGCTCTGGTTTTAGCCGCGCATCAGTTGGGGCGTACGGTTATTCATAATGCTTTGATCTGTGACGATACTATTTATTTCTCCAAAGCCCTGAGCGCTTTTGACGGTCTTGATATTGTTCAGGATGGGAACTCTTTTATCGTCAATCGCACCAGCGAGACAATCATTGCTCCTGATGAGCCGGTCTATTTCGGTGCGGCTGGTACTCCGGTTCGACTGATGCTTTCTTTTGTCTCATCCGCACAGGGCCAGACTCTGGTGACCGGTAATGAGCGCTTGACCGAGCGTCCCATGGTAGACATTCTGGATGCTTTTGATACCGCTGGCATTCAATACGAGTGTAAGGGTGAGCCAGGGCATCTGCCGGTGCTGGTAACTGGAGCCCCGGCAACCACCGCAGACTGGAAAATCAACGGTAGTATATCCAGCCAGTTTCTCAGCAGCCTTTTAATCTGCGCATCACAGCAGCTCGATAAGTCGGAAGTCAATATTGAAGTTGTCAACAACCTCGTCTCCAGACCCTATATTGAAATGACTCTGGAAATGATGGCCAAGGTCGGTCTCAAGGTTGAAGAGCCCGAGCCAAACCATTTTAAAGTGACGCCATGCCGTTCCTCCGCCAGCGATATTCATGTAGAGATTGATGCTTCCGGTATGTCTTATATTGTTACTGCAGCAGTGCTCACTCAATCCACCGTCAAGATCAGTGGTATTTCCCGCAACTCCAAACAGGGTGATGTGGGGCTGGTTGATGTCTACAGGCAAATGGGTTGTAAGGTCGAAGATGACGACGATTCTATTACCTTTACCGGCGCACCTATCTCCGGTATTGATGTGGATATGGAAAAAATGCCTGATGTAGTGCTGAGCCTGGCGGTTGCAGCAACCCAGGCCAGTGGTCCTGTCACCATTACCAATATTGCTAATTTACGTGTTAAAGAATGTGACCGTATTCATGCGGCCTGTCATGAGCTGGCGCGTCTCGGTGTAGAGGTTGAAGAAGGTGAAGACTGGATGCGTATTCATCCGGCCAAAACCCTGAAAGTCGAACAGGTAAAAACCTATGATGATCATCGGGTTGCCATGGCGTTTTCCCTGCTCGGTTTAATCCAGGAAGGTATCAGTGTTGAAGAACCAGAGTGTGTCAGCAAATCATTCCCAGATTTCTGGAAAGAAATGCAGCGCTTTGTAGATTTTCATCAGTCAGCCTGATAAGCTGATAAATAATAGCCCGTCCAGTTCACTCGCTAATTGCCATAAAGAGCAGAATAAAAGCAAAGTAACACGGATACAGGACGGGCGAAACAAAATAAAGATTAAAAATCTTCATAAAAGACAAAACCCCTTAGAATATTAT
>JALVAL010000077.1 GCA_027011205.1 Gammaproteobacteria bacterium | reverse complement strand
ATGTTAAAGAAAAAGCTTATTTAAAAAAAATTGTAGAATTAAAAAAATACATCACTGAAAACAGAGAACATTTAAGTAAGTGGGAAAAAAAGGTGTTTAATCAACTTAATAAAAAATATCCTAATAATCCTGATTATTAAATCAACTGTAGTTTTTTAATCCAATCTCATTTTCTTTAATTTGTATCTTAACTGCCGATAGGTAATTCCTAATAATTCTGCTGCTGCCTTTCGATTCCATCTTGTTTGTTCTAATGCTTTAATTAATTCAGATTCCTCTAGAGCACCTGTGGATTTAGTGGAAGGCTGTATACTTGTTTGTGTGTTTGGTTCTATTTGCACAGAGTTATTATCAGTTTCAGCAGATTTTGATAATATAACAGGGAGTGATAAATCAGAACTCTGAATGATGTGATTATCACAAAGTGTAATCGCACGTTCCAGAATATTTTCAAGTTCCCGAACATTGCCGGGAAAAGAATAACTTCTCAAAGCTGTTATAGCCTCTTCTGATAGTTGAAAAGGTTGTTCTGAAAAGGATAAATTTTCCAGAAAAATTCGGGCCAGAAAAATAATATCATCGACACGGTCTCTTAATGGCGGCATCGGTAGTTCAATAACATTAATTCGATAATACAAATCCTGTCGAAAAGCTCCTTCATTGACCAGTTGTTTTAAATTCTTATGAGTAGCACTGATGACCCGCACATCAATTTTTTCTTCCTTTTGAGCACCTACCGGGCGTACGGCTTTTTCCTGTATTGCCCTGAGTAGTTTTACCTGCATGGAGAGCGGCAGATCGGCTACTTCGTCAAGAAATAAAGTACCGGCATGAGCAGCCTGAAACAGGCCTTCCTTATCTTTGATGGCCCCGGTAAAACTGCCTTTGGTGTGACCGAAAAATTCACTCTCCATCAGTTCAGAGGGAATCGCGCCGCAGTTGACCGGAACAAAAGGCTTGTCAGAGCGAGAACTTAAATTATGGATTTGCCTGGCAGCCAGCTCTTTCCCAGTACCTGACTCACCACTGATATAAACCGGTGCCTGGCTTTTGGACAGTTTGTCTATCAGTTTTCGGGTTTGTTGCATGGCGGGTGATTCACCCAGTAACAGGTCCTGTTTCTTTTGTGAGCGTGCTTTTGGAATATGGGTTTGTTGTGGTGCTGCTATTATGCCCTGATTTTTGTCTGCCAGTTTAATGGCTGAATTGACTAGATTCCTTAACTCTGCCAGTTCCAGTGGTTTTGAAACAAAATCAAAGGCTCCTGCTTTAAGGGCTTCAATAGCCGTATCCATATTGCCGTGGGCACTGATCATGGCAACGGGAACATGGCTGGCCTGTTGCTGAATTTTTTTAACCAGTTCAATGCCGTTGCCATCAGGCAGGCGCATATCGGTCAGGCAAATGGATATATTATTCTCATTAAGTAATTTATAAGCAGTTTTAAGATTGCCTGCGGACAAAGTGTTTATATCCATGCGATTAAGCGTTAGCTCAAGGAGCTCGCATATATCCGGTTCATCATCTACAATCAGGGCAAGGTGTTGGGTCATATTAAATGGGGTATTTTTTACAATATTGATTAATTTGAGTCACGCAATTAAACAGCAGGGGTGTTTTATCCAGTACACTATGAAAAATATTTTTTATGGCATCTTCCTGATATTCATGAGCAATGCTGTTTCTTAGTTCTCGAATTATAATAAAATCACGGGCACTTTCAATCAGTTGTTTTTTTTCTGCACGATTGATCCGGTCGCGAATAGTTCCTTCGTCTTCGAGTTCTATCTGGTCAATGAGTCGAAATAGTTTTTGTATCAGTATATCGCTCAAGCGGGCAAATCGGCTGGTCAGGGATTCAAAACGTTCCTGTTCTTCCAGGGAATATTGTTTCTTTGTTCCGAGTTCCAGACAACGCCGGTAAGAGAAATCAAGCATATCAGCAGCTTTGTTCATGAGTTTAAGCTCCTGGACAAGTAAGCTGAAACGATTGTTCTGGTGTTTTTTTGATATCATTATCTTGCTGATTTCATAATAGTTTTATGGCTTTTTCCAATGCTGTTCTGGCAAAGGGTGTCTGTTTTCCCTGTGAGGTGACCAGATCAATCTTTTGATCACCTATTTTGTCTTTTATGCAAATTTTTAATTGTAATTTTTCGTCGAAGTTAATTTTATTGCTAATGATTAATAAGTCGATATCGCCGCCTTTTTTTTGGTCGTCGGTACGACTACCGAATAAATAAACTTCAGCCTGGTTGTCAATTATCTCAATACAATGTTTTATAGCATTAGCTTCAGTGCTTGTCAGACGCATGGTGATGTTACCTGATTAAATATAAAATGTAACTACTCAGTGTAATTTTTAAAAAAAGATGAAAAAAAGGCTTGACAACCTTTTTATGCAATTTTGTCATTTTTAAGCATCAACCCAATGTCTGTTTATTATAGTATAAAACGATCAGATTGATCCTCAGAGATCATAACATAAATAACGAATACCCCGTGGAGGGAAAGAAATTATAACGGCTTAAATCGATCGACCGTTCGAAATAGGCTCCACAAGGCTCATGGTACAATTATCTTATTAATTGGCAGTTATTTGAGGCTTTTGGTGAAACTGGACAACATTGATATTGATGAAACACTTAAAGAGGTTGAATATCTCCTGAGTCAGGAGAAAAATTTATCACCGACTTTATTAGCAATGATCAAATTATTAATCACAATGCTTAAGGTATCCTCTAATCGCATTGGTTTAAACAGTCGTAACAGCAGTAAGCCACCCTCAAGTGATCCTAATCGCCTGAAGCCAACGAGAAAAAAGTCAGTAAAAAAAACGGGTGGCCAACCTGGGCACGTTGGCACAACACTGAAACAAATTGATGAGCCGGATGAAGTTGAAGAAATATTCATTGATCGACGGACATTGCCCAAAGGACACGACTATGAAGAAGTGGGCACAGAACGCCGTCAGGTCTTTGAATTGTTTATTGCAAGAAATGTCATTGAATATCAAGCTCAGATATTACAAGATGAGAATGGTCAGCAGTTTGTTGCCCCTTTTCCAGAAGGTGTTACAAAAGCAGTCCAATATGGTAATAGTATAAAAGCTCATGCAGTCTATATGTCACAGCATCAGTTATTACCCTATAATCGCATCGAAGAATATTTTAAAGAGCAGTTAAAAATCCCAGTCAGTCAAGGTTCTTTGTATAATTTTAACAAAGAAGCTTTTACCAACCTGACTGAATTTGATCAAATAGCTAAAGATGAACTGGCCCACTCAAATTTAATGCATGCCGATGAAACGGGTGTGAATATTGGTGGCAAACGACACTGGCTACATTGTGCCAGCAATCAGTTATGGACACACTTCTTCCCCCATGAAAAGCGGGGTGTGGAAGCTATGGATGCGATCAACATTATTCCTCGCTTTAAAGGAATACTGTGTCATGACCATTGGAAACCCTATTACCATTATGATGGTTGTTTGCATTCATTATGTAACGCCCATCATCTGAGAGAGTTAACCAGAGCTTGTGAACAAGATGATCAGATTTGGGCGGGGCGAATGAAGGCACTGCTTGAAGATATCAATGCGGATGTTCATGATGCCGGTGGTTGTTTAAATAAAGAAAATGCACAACTGCATCGAAACTACTATCGAGAAATACTCAAACAAGCAGACGTTGAATGTCCACCTCCCGATGAAACAAGAAAAAAAGGGCAACGGGGACGAATTAAACGAAGCAAAGCTAGAAATTTACTGGAAAGGTTAAGGGATTTTGAAGAGGACGTCCTCAGATTCATGGAGCAACCTGATGTCCCTTTTACCAATAACCAGGGTGAAAACGATATCAGGATGACCAAAGTCCAACAGAAAATATCAGGCTGTTTCCGTAGTAAGGATGGCTCCGA
>JALVAL010000076.1 GCA_027011205.1 Gammaproteobacteria bacterium | reverse complement strand
TGACTATGTTTGACTTAAGTCCTTTTGCCCCGGAAACAGCTATTGCACGTGTGGCTCCATCACGATATAAAGCCATTTTGCCTGCCCTTTTTCATGTTAACGACAAAGACGAAAGAGAGGATATATTATCCCAGTCGCCATCATTTCTCCAGCCATATTTACTTGGACAATGGGCAAAAAATGATATGGTTGGGCAAGGTGATATCCAAGGTCTTAAACAAATGGAAGCTACTATACCCAAACCCGCCGATGAACTCGACGTAGAAAGAATGATGGACAATGGTCAACTACCTGATAAGAACTTTATAGGTTGGGCTCCTGGGGTTGATTTAAATGCAATGAAAGTAAAAGCAGTGGAAGATGTTGGCATTAACCCATACGAAGTTGGTCTATGGTCTGAAGATATTCGTAATGCAGAACAGGGCGTTACTTTACATGCTTCTGAAGAATATCGGTCACAAAATTTAACCGCTATACAAAATCAAATTAAGGGTATTTTAAAAAAACATGGCGTCAACCCTAATTCTTTTATCATTACAGAGGGTGGAGGAAGCGGGTCATTTACCATATCTATAACCGATGACAGTAAGAAAGATGCGCATCGTATTTTAAAACAACAAGGTTATATAAATGCGTGATAATAATGATTATAACGGCGGGATACTTCGTTTGTTGGGTCTCACTACTTTTGGAGCTATAGCTGCCATAGGGGGCTATCATGCTCTAAAGGGTGCTCAAAGTGAAATCACGGCAATACGACGAGCAGCTGCCGATGAACCAAAATTAACCTTGCGCGATCTTTTTATTAAACAGGCAAACAAACGTGAAACTTTTTCACCGGAGCGTATCAATAAGGCTTTTATTAACACCGTCATGGATAAAGAAGGTAATTTACGTTTTAACCGTAATGTACTTGGTTTTTTTGCTGATGTAGCAGAACGTCAATATGGATATAAAGAAGGGTCATTAAAAAAAATAATTTTCAATGCTATCAAAAACCCCAATAGCCTAACATCAGATGACGCTCTTAAAATTTCTAAATATATGTCTTTGCTTGATAAAAGTCTTGCGGCAGAACATCTGATTACTGTAGATCGTCTCCCTATTGATAATGCGTTATTGCCAAGACGTCTTACTGTGGAAAAAGCAGGGAGCTTAAAAGCTCTTGGGCAACACCTAAAAGGATATGACCAAGTAATAGATTCGTTGCAAGAATTGCATAATACAATGAATATTTCTTTTGTGGGCAAAAACGGGAATTCCATATATAGGCCAATATTTCGTATCCACCGTTTTGACAATATGCCTTATAGGGTGGATGCTATATACCGCGGAGAAGGACTTCCGACTATAGAAATGGCTTTTGATATTGTAAACAACAACAAGGTATTGATCTCACCCGAACAAGGATTGGCCGCTAATGCTCGCAAAATTTTCTATATGGATAAAGAAGTCCAACGGCAGTTTTTTGCTGGCAAAATAAATACTATAGATGAATTGTATAAACACATCGTACCTTATGATGTAGCCAAAGTTAAACTGGCCAAAGATGTAATAGCCCAGGCAACGGCAGAAGGCTTATCTCCAAGGCAGACAAAACAATTGCTGCAAGATGCACTGTCACAAGCAAGTCCCGGCGTAGTTTTCGGAGAAGAATCGTTGGCATCTCCATCGTTAGAGCCTTTCGGCATCAAAAATGATTTGGAAAAGATTATTCAGAATCAAGTTTTTCCTATGGCACCCGAATATAATCCGGAGACCAGACGCTTTACAGTACCATTTTACAAAAATGCCACCCTTAATGCCGACAATCAGGCTATGACAAATTATGCCTTTTATGACCGCTTACAGCAAATAATGATGAACGAAGAGGAAAAAGCTAAGATGGGTGTTACCCATAATATAGCTCAGGCACAATACCAAAAAGGTATCTTTGCGGATTTTGGCCATGGCGATTTCTCACGAGAGCTATTGGATGCTCAAATGCCTTTAACCAAACCACAGCAAAGAATTAAAACTCCATTTATAGACGTTAATCCGGAGCATGCTCCTCGGATACTTACGCCTGAATTAGAAAGAATTACTTATGAGCAAGGTAGAATGAATCGCGTTTTTATGCAGACATATATGGCAGATGAAGGCATTCTAAATAGAATAATGACAAAGGGTTATGGTCTTCCGGGTCTTTATGGTGAAGGCAGCATTATCAATGAGAATACTTTAAGTAGTCTTATTTTTAAGGATTGGGGACATGCAAAGGCAGGCATAATGAAGGGTGGTATGGTAGGGGAGACTACAAATGAAATTCTAGCAAAGATGATTGCTAGCGCATATTCATTGGAGAATAAGGGGATTGACCCAACAAAGGAGGTCTGGCAACCTGTCAGAGATTATCTCTCTAACGTTATGAGCGGCCAATATATGTTAAATGACATTAAAGTCAATCCGGAAGCTATGGCCAATGCTGCTAAGGCAAAAATGATGGTACGAGAAGGCTATCGATTCCGTGAGAATAAAGTGGCGCCAATCGTAGATAAATATTTAAATAGAATACTGTCAGATGCAGACTATAGACAAAAAATATTAAAACATCTGCAATCCATTAACCCTGAAGCTCTATCTGTTGCTCCTGGTGCTACTCTATCAATATCTATGGCTGGGAAAGCCTATAAGGTAGGAGACTATGGACAAGTAAAAAGTATTATTACCGGGATGGATGTCATCCCAACTAAGAATGGGTTAAATATTGAATTTGTGCTTAATCATACATATAATTTAGAACATGGCGCTAAATTTATGGGTGAGTTTAAGAGCACCGTTGCTCGCACGCTGGATAATGAATCCATGGTGAGAGCTGCCGCTATTGATGCCACGATACGACAAATGATAAAAGATAATAGTAAATTGACTATTGACAAATTTGACCCACTTATAAAACATTATCTAGCTGGTGGCACAGGAGAAGTACCCAGGGGGTATAAAACACTTTATAAGCAATTCGCACGACAAGTGAAAAAAGCCGAGAACGCTTTTAGTGCTATGGGAATTCACCAAATAGGCGTAGAGGGCCGGAAAAAGTTTAATAGTGCTTTAATGGGAGCGCATAACATAGCTGACATAGAGAACATAATCCATTTGCGCGAGACTTTTGTACAAAACCCAAAAGCATTTGGGATTGCCCCCGGGGGCAAGAAATATAATGCAGTAATGAGCGTTTTTAATAAATTTGAAGAGCATTTTAAAGAATATTTTACTCCTCGAACAGTCAATATACCTGGCCGCGCCAAATCAATGGTAGATAAATTTGGCATTTCTGCGGATAGCGAAATCGGACGACTACTAAACCAATTTGAATCAACGTCCGAGTTTAAAACATATTCTTTTAACATGAATAAATTCACAGACTTAGCTGGCTTCCGCAATGCTATTGATTCATATATGGACGAATTAAGTAATGTGCTACCAAAAAATGTTATGAGTGTTGTCCACAGTCAAGATAAAGGGTTATTCCGTTTTTCATACTCATTTGGTCTAATGCCAAAAATGCGTGGTGCCGGGAAAGAATCTGCCGCCAATCATTTTGTGATGGAAATGTTAAAAATATCTGATATGGAAGAGCTTGCTGCTGAAATGGTTAAAAATAGCGATCTTGACTTACGTGGCTGGAAGGGAGCAATTGGTCTAATTAAGCAGGCTGAAAATCCCCCAAATAATGCGGCAGTGATATCCGCAAATTCTCTGTCTCAAGATGAATTAATGGATATATATGCTAAAACCGGTGATGAACGAATTGCCCAACTTCGGAAATTATCAGGGCAACAGAATGCTGAGAATTTTGTGTTGGATTTGGGGAAAGATTTTACTCATCCGGACACCGGACAGAAAATACGATATTTGCCTTTTGCTACCTTTGAAGATC
>JALVAL010000075.1 GCA_027011205.1 Gammaproteobacteria bacterium | reverse complement strand
AAGTCGTTGTTTTCTCAACCGTTTTCTTCAGCTTTACTGCAGAACACCGTTGAGTGAGTGGTGTATTATACGCTCTGATCACACAAGGTCAACTGTTTTACTCAATTTTTGTCATATATTTTTCACATAGCATTCATATTCAATATATAAAGTAAGTTAATATTTTTGTTTTTCAAGCTAAGCCACTGCTTTATACAATCGTTACTTTTGCAAATTTACGTTTGCCAACCTGATACACACAGGTGGTACCACTATTAATTGCCAGCCTGGTATCAGTTACTTTTTTCCCGTCTATTTTTACTGCACCCTGCTTAATCATACGAATGGCTTCGCCGGTACTGGATGTCATGCCTGAATCTTTAAGGACATAAGCAATACCCAGCATTCCATCATTGGCCGACATTTCATATTCCTGTATATCATCAGGGATCATGCCTTTTTTAAAGCGATTAATAAAATTCTGCTGGGCTTTTTCTGCCGCGTCGTTATTATGGAATCGAGCTATTATTTCTTTAGCCAGCAGGAATTTGATATCCCGGGGGTTTTTTCCAGCTTCTACTTCCACTTTAAACTGTTCTATTTCACTCATAGGCCGGAAACTGAGCAATTCAAAATAACGCCACATTAATTCATCACTAACAGACATGATTTTACCGAACATTTCATCCGGTGCATCCGCAACACCGATATAGTTATTCAGGGACTTGGACATTTTCTGTACCCCATCGAGCCCTTCAAGGATCGGCATGGTAATAACTATTTGCGGTGTCTGTCCATTTACTTTCTGTAATTCCCGACCCATTAATAGATTAAACTTCTGATCGGTACCACCAAGTTCTATATCCGCTTTTAATGCCACAGAGTCATACCCCTGAATCATGGGATATAAAAACTCATGAATGGCAATAGGTTGACCGGATAAATAGCGCTTACTGAAATCATCCCGTTCCAGCATTCTGGCCACCGTCTGATTAGAGGCCAGTTGAATCAAATCAGCAGCAGACATCTTACCCATCCATTGTGAGTTAAAGACGACCCTGGTTCTGTCTTCATCAAGGATTTTAAACACCTGTTCTTTATAGGTTTTGGAATTTTCTTCCACCTGCTCCCGGGTCAGAGGCTTGCGGGTCACATTTTTACCCGTGGGATCACCAATCATGCCAGTAAAATCACCAATTAGAAAATGTACTTCATGTCCCAGATCCTGAAACTGGCGTAATTTATTAATTAACACAGTATGACCCAGATGCAAATCTGGAGCCGTGGGATCAAATCCGGCTTTTACAATAAGAGGTTTACCGGTTTTTAGTTTCTCAATCAGGCCTTCTTCAAGTAATATTTCATCAGTGCCCCGTTTAATGAGCTCCAGAGCCTCTTCTATTTTACCCATTTACCCGTCTACTCCTGTTGTTTTATTGTATTTCCAGTACACCAATGAATGGCTGGCCATTTTTTTCTGACTAAATAAATATAGTTAACTAATATGACCTGTTTGGCATTTATAACAAATATAACAAAATCGTACAATTTTTAACCATTAAATAGCCCAAATTGCGACAAGGTTACCATAATTTTCAAACAGTTCAGCTAAGATTTAATAAAAAGGACTGTTTTTTTTCATTTATCTATTGCATTACAAGCTATTAGAAGCTATCTTTAACCAAAAAATCTAAGGAATTTCCGTGAATTACAGGCCTTTTTTAAACCCGAACTTAATGTCTAAAAATAAAAACAGATATATAACAACAACTAAGAAGAAACCCGCCAGAGCGTTGCTGATTTTATCTGTTATATTGCTTGCTATGAGTGGTATAGCTGCCACTTTATTAGCCAATTCTGGTTTTTCCAGAACAGTGACTGAAAACCTGTCAACTACGCTTGATACAGATAAAAATACAGCCAGCCAAAAAACCACTGAATTAGCTTTACCTGAAATTAGTTATACGTCTAAAACTGTCGCAATAGTTTCTAATACTGCCGGCATTATAGAACCAAAGCAGATTACAGAAACCATCCTAAAAACAGGGACGAATATTTCAGGAGCTGAAATTAAAGTTATTACGGCCATTACTGATATTAGCAACAATAAATCAGAAACAACTGAAAATACTGCCGACCATAAAGCTGTGCAGATTGCTCAAACTGCACAAGCTTCAAAAATATTAACCAGTGATTTATTAAAGAACACCTTAAAGTCAGTTAAATCCAGTAAAGCCAAGCAAAAGCTCATCGTTCAAACAACCAGACCAGCTCCCGGTAAATCCAATAAATTTAATAAAACACTCCGTATTAGGGTCAAAAAAGGCGACACCTTATCATCTATTTTTAAACACCATAAGCTAAACAGTAATAGTCTGTATAAAATTATCAATTCCGGAAAAGAAGCCAGCAGACTGACTCGTATTAAACCTGGCCAGACGTTCTCCATTGCTCTGAACAATGACAATGACATTGCCCAGTTAGAATTTCAGATAAATAAAGTCGATACTTTGTTTATCAGCCATAATGATAAAGGCTATAGTTCTGAAATTCGAAGTAAAGAGATTGAAACCCGTCAGCAATTTACTGCCGGTATGATTAACAACTCACTGTTTGCTGCAGGTCAAAAAGCAGGTCTAAACAGTGCCATGATTATGCGGCTGGCACATATTTTCGGCTGGGATATTGATTTTGCTCTGGATATTCGTAAAGGTGATTCCTTTGCCTTATTATATGAAGAAAAGTATGTTGATGGTAAAAAGTTATCTTCAGGAAATATTTTATCTGCAGAATTTGTCAATCAGGGTAAAGTTTTTCGTGCCATTCGGTATACTGATGCATCCGGCCATACTGATTACTATTCAGAAAAAGGTTTGAGTATGCGTAAAGCTTTTTTGCGTACTCCAGTTGAATTTTCTCGTATCAGCTCTCGTTTTTCACTGGGTCGAAAACATCCAATATTAAACCGTATTCGTGCTCACAAAGGCGTTGATTATGCTGCTGCCCGTGGTACACCCATTAAAGCCGTAGGTGACGGAAAGATTATTTTTAAAGGTCGTAAAGGTGGCTATGGAAGAGTGATTATTCTTCAACACGGCTCAAAATACACGACATTATATGCGCATATGAGTGCTTATAATAAGAAATTACATACTGGTAGCAGAGTCGGGCAGGGGCAAACAATTGGCTATGTTGGCATGTCCGGACTGGCAACCGGTCCGCATCTGCATTATGAATTCAGAGTCAATGGTGTACACCGTAACCCATTAACAGTTAAATTACCTAACGCAGCACCTATTTCTAAGAAATATCGGGCTAACTTTAAGGTTGCCGCTGAAACTCTCATCTCTCAGTTAAAACTGAGAAAACAGGAAACCATTGCCTTAAACAGTCATTAACTTCAGGCTATCCTGACCAGGGTTGAAGTGTATGAGCTATTATATGGGAATTATGTCCGGCACCAGTCTTGATGGTGTGGATATTGTTCTTGCTGATATTTTTCCTGGCAATACAAAACACCCTGAAAATTTTTCTTTTATTGCCGCCCAAAGTTATCCTGTTCCTGTCCGGTTAAAACAACAATTACTGGCTTTGAGTCAGGAACGGCATAAGAATGAACTGGATTCATATGCGCATCTGGATGTGCAAACCGGGAAGTTATTTGCTCATTGCTGCCAGCAGCTATTAAAAAGTCAGGGTGTTGCCGCAGCAAAAATTACAGCCATTGGCAGCCATGGTCAGACCTTAAGACATTATCCTGACACTGATTACCCAACTACCTTACAAATTGGTGATCCCAACATTATTGCTCAACAATGTGGCATTACTACTATTGCTGACTTTCGACGCAGAGACATGGCGTCCGGGGGTCAGGGAGCACCACTGGTGCCACCTTTTCATCAGGCTATTTTCTACTCTGAGAAAAAAAACAGAGTAATTTTAAATATTGGCGGCATTGCCAATATTACCTTTCTGGCTGCCAAAGGGCATCTAACCACCGGCTATGATACTGGGCCCGGTAATGGTTTAATGGATGACTGGTGTTTAAAACATTTCAATTGCCCATATGACCCTGACGGTCAACAGGCAGCTAAAGGACAAATCCATCAATATTTATTGACCCAGATGCTGAATGATCCTTATTTTAGCCAGGCACCGCCAAAAAGTACCGGCAGAGAGTATTTTTCTTATCAATGGATTTTTAAACAGTTACATAACACGGGAACAGAGATTGATCCCTCTGATGTGTTAAGAACCCTGCTGGAACTCAGCTGCATTTCTATTCGAAATGAAATCAATTTACTACCGGAAAAAATAGATGAGATACTGGTGTGCGGTGGTGGTACCAGAAATCTATACTTAATGCACAGATTACAGGAACTACTGCCGGGCAGTTTAATTGCTTCAACTGAAAACTATGGTCTGCATCCCGACTGGGTAGAAGCCAGTGCCTTTGCCTGGCTGGCCTATCGCACATTAAACGGCCTGACAGGCAACCTGCCTTCTGTCACCGGTGCAGACAGGAAAGTAATATTAGGCGCTATCTGGCCAGTACCTCATAATCCGCAGGACTGAACATAACTAGTGTCCATCCGGAAATTGCCTTCCTGGCAATTTCCGGAACGTAAAAGAAAGGTTGTTCTGGGGTTAGTTCAGGAGTTAACGCTGGTCCATAGGTATATAGGCACGTTGCTGCTTGCCGGTATATATCTGAGTCGGTCTAAAAATTCGATTATCCTTAAGCTGCTCACGCCAATGGGCCAGCCATCCTGCACTACGAGCAATAGCAAAAATAGCCGTAAACTGATTTTCCGGAATACCCATTTCTCTATATAGCAACCCGGAATAATAATCAACATTGGCATAAACACCCTTTTCCGCCAGCCGATCTGCTGCTGCTTTTTCTAATGCTTCGGCAATTTCAAACAAAGGATTAATATTTCCACCACGAGCTTCACGTAACTCGTTGATTAAACCCTGAAGAATAGTCGCTCTGGGATCTTTCACCTTATATTCACGATGCCCCATGCCCCAGATTTTACCTTTTCTGCGGAGTTGATCATCAACAAATTTAGCCGCATTTTCCGGCCGTCCAACCTGCTGCAGCATATCCAGCACTTTTGCATTGGCGCCGCCGTGTAAAGGGCCAGATAAACAGCCAATTGCAGATGAAATGACACTATAAGGTGCAGAGAGGGTTGAACCATTGACCAGCACTGAAAAGGTGGATGCATTTATAGTATGTTCTGCATGCAGGATAAGACAGATATCCAGTATTTTTGCCAGCAGGGGATCGGGTTCCAGACCGGTCAACATATACAGAAAACTTTCTGCATAAGACATATCATAACGCATAGGAGGCGGTTCATAACCTTTGGCAATATGCTTCCAGGTCGCAACCAGAGTACCCATGCGGGATATGATTTTAACTGTAGCAGAATTAACATAATCCAGATCAGTACAGATATCTGCATCAATCAGACATTCACTACCCTGATAAAACATCCCCAGACTGGACACTGCAGTTTGCAGCATTAACATAGGATCCGCTGAAGCAGGTAGATTTTTCATCAAAGCCATCAGATGATATTTAAGTGCTCGATTGGTTTGCAACTTGCAGGAAAAATCATCTAATTGCTTTTTTTTAGGTAATTGACCATTTATTAATAGCAGAACAGTCTCTTCAAAGGTACTATTTGCTGCTAATTCTTCAATGGGATAGCCGCGATAAAACAATATCCCCTGTTCACCATCAATACTGGAAATATTAGATTTGGTTGCAGGTACACCTGCCAGCCCGGGTAGATATTCATTCATAACTAACCCCCCTCTATTAAAAAAATTAGTCTACATTATAAATAAAAAAGGCGCAGTATAAAAACAGCGCCTTTTTCTATCTGCCACCAGAATGGGTGACAGCTATTTTTCTTCAGTTGAGAAGGATGAACCACAACCACAGGTCGTCGTTGCATTGGGATTGCGGATCACAAACTGTGAGCCTTCCAGACCTTCTGTATAGTCAATTTCTGCACCCACCAGGTACTGAAAAGACATCGGGTCAATTAATAGTTTAACACCCTGATTTTCAACTTCAGTATCACCTTCGTTAGTGGCTTCATCAAAGGTAAAACCATACTGGAAACCGGAACAACCACCACCTGTTACGAAAACTCGTAATTTCAGGTTATCATTCTGTTCTTCTTCAATCAAAGATTTTACTTTTAGCGCTGCAGCATCGGTAAAATCTAAAGGGCTTTCACTACTCATAACTTTATTCCACTCCAAATTCAATGACTTTATTATTCAATAACCAAGCACATTAGTCAACATTTATATAGATTAATTATTACTCAATATTTCCGGTTCTTCAAGACGGGCAGGTTCACTCTGGGTATCAATAGTGCCAATTTCATCCTCAGTAACATGCACCAGATTGCCATTTACTTCTGCTCCCATGGCCATTTCAAATAATTTATAATATACATTTCCATAAACTCTGGCTTTTTTTGCCAGTTCTACATGATGGCTGGCATAAACATTACCTTCAACTGTACCATTAATAATAATATTAGGGATTTGAATTTCTCCCTGTACAATACCATTTTCACTGATAGTGATGGTAGCACTATCATCGTCTTTGGCAGTAATATTACCAATAATTTTACCATCAACCAATAAGCCTCCTGAAAAATCCAGATCTCCGACAACCTCAGTATTTTTTCCAATTAAGGAGTCAATCCTTCTGTTCGAAGCTTTTTTATTTCCCCACATATTTTATTCCTTCATTTTCAGTCCAGCTCAGATTACTGAGCTCAATAATTGTTTTTTTCTTTTTTGAACTAACAATAATATCTACTGCCCGTGCTTCCATTCCTTCAGGAAGGGATATTATACCGTTAAACTCCTGATAATACTTGAAATTATACTTAAACCCCTGTTCTTTATGATTATCTTTATCTAATTGTGTCTTATTACCGACAAGTTGATCAAACAGTGAAACTCTAATGGCTTTTTTGTTTTGTACACCTTTAATATAAATTTTTACAACCCCTTTAGTATAGGTTCTTTTTTTCATTTTTTGGGCAATAATAAAATGATATTGATAGTATTTCTGGTTTTCGCTGGCTGATTCCGATTTTAGTTCCTGGGGCGCCACAATGGGTTTAATATTCAGACTCTGGAGATAAATTGTTTCCCGCCCCACACCCGGAGCAATTATCCCTTTATAAAAGCTGACCTGCTTTTCAAGTTGCAGAATTTTTTCCTGTTCCTGGTACATATCCGATTTTATAATGGTACAGGACTTTTGCTCCAGTAATAATTTACGCTCCATATGCAGAATTTCCCGGCTTAATTCCTTATTGCGTTTTTTAAGTATTTTTTGTTGCAGCAACAAGGAGTTACGACCGCCTTTTTCTCTGATAATATCTTCTTCAGACTGCATATAGCCCATCTCATAGGCTCCCCATAATAAGGCAAACCCTGCAATTACAAATAACAGACGCAGACCATAATATTGCAGAGGGTGACTGCGGGCAATAATAATGTGGGTCATAGATTTCCTGTATCAAGCAGCTTAAGGCATCAATGGAACAATATTGAGTCCGGCTTTTTCATCCAGATCAAAGGCAATATTCATATTTTGAACAGCCTGACCTGCCGCACCTTTAACCAGGTTATCAATAACAGAAAGCACCACAATAGTGTCATTATCCTGCGGCTGATGAATAGCAATGCGGCATAGATTGCTGCCTTTTACGGTTCTGGTTTCAGGGTGTGAGCCCGCAGGTAGAATATCAACAAAAGGTTCGTGCTGATAAGTCTGTTCATACATTACCTGGATATCGCTGAGAGTTGCGGCATCAGTGCTAACTTTTGCATACAGTGTTGCTTCTATACCCCGAATCATAGGTGTCAGATGAGGTACAAAAGTTAAATCCACAGCGTTTTTATGTGCCAGTTCCAGGCCCTGTTTAATTTCGGGCAGATGACGATGCCCAGGTACAGCATAAGCCTTAAAGCTTTCACTGGCTTCGCACAGCAAGGCCCCCACACTGGCTCCCCGACCCGCGCCACTGACACCGGATTTACAGTCTGCCACCAGAAAATCGGTATTGATTAAATTATTTTCTATTAAGGGCAGAAACCCCAACTGCACAGCAGTTGGATAACAACCGGGATTGGCTATCAGGCGAGCCTGTTTAATCGCATTACGGTTAATCTCAGGCAAACCATAAACAGCCTGTTCAACATACTCCGGGCAGGCATGAGTCATACCATACCAGCGTTCCCAGACTGCAATATCCTTAATACGAAAATCTGCAGCCAGGTCAATAACCTTTACACCTGCTTCAATTAACTCTGGTACCATTTTCATAGCCACCCCGTTTGGGGTGGCAAAAAAGACCAGATCACAGTTTTTTAAGGCATTGACATCAGGCTCAGTAAACTGGATATCCATATAATTGCGTAAATTAGGAAATAGATCGCTGACAGCTAAACCGGCTTCAGAACGTGAAGTGATCACCTGCAAAGCCACATCAGAATGATTAGCCAGTAACCTTAATAATTCTACGCCGGTATACCCGGTACCGCCGACAATACCTGTTTTTATCTGTGCCACGTTTCTCTAACCTTAATTTAATGTAACTACTCAGAGTACTTTTTTTTTATACCATTTTTGCGTTTTTTCGTACTCTACCCTCAAGGGATACCTGGAAATGGTCACGTATTGATATACACTCACATTCTCCGTGCGAAAAGGCCTAAAACCGGCACAAAATTCAAACACACTAAAAAGTTACAATTTAATATGATTTACCAGATTTTTCATCCGCTATCTACCCAATATGAGTCCAAAAATACTATTGGCTCGGGACTGAATTAGCCATTATAATACATGCTCACCAATAAATGGATACTTTAAGCAGGTTGTTAAGAGCTAATGAAGAAAAAAGATTTTGCTGTATTCAGTTTTATTCTTGCCGTAGCTGCCTTACTGGCGTATCTCTGGCTCTCACCATCGGGGCATCCTGTTGCCCCGACTGCTGCGTTTAAGGATCTGCACGGAAAACAGTTTACCCTGGCAGAACTGAACGGCCGTCCTGTAATTATTAATTTCTGGGCCACCACCTGCCCAGGCTGTGTTAAAGAAATACCGGTATTAATTCAAATGGCTGACAAATACGCTGCTCAGCAATTACAGATTATTGGTGTGTCCATGAATTATGATCCCGAATCACAGGTCAGGGAAATGGTAAAACAAAAAAAAATGAACTATACCATCGTACTTGACAGCTCCGGTGAACTGGCCAGAACATTTAATAATGTGACACTGACCCCAACGACATTTTTTATTAATAAACAGGGCCAGATTATTAAACACAAGCTCGGTGAAATGTCTCATAATGAGATGGAAAACAACATTCAACAAATCATGCTTTAAGCTTTTTAATGAAACAGCACATTTTAAGGAAACATTTTTATGCTATGGGTAAAAGCCTTTCATATTATTTTTATGGTTACCTGGTTTGCAGCTCTGTTTTATTTGCCCAGACTATTTGTTTACCATGCCAGCAGTAATGATAAAATCAGTAACGAACGTTTTAAAATTATGGAGCGCAAGCTGTTTTACGGCATTATGACACCCAGTGCAATTATAACAATTGTACTGGGTGTCTGGATGTTATTTGATTATGCCTGGCTGGCCTATTCTTCTATGCTCTGGCTGCATATCAAGCTGGCTCTTGTGGTGTTATTAATTATTTATCACCTTTATTGCTGGAAACTACTCAATTTATTTAAGGAAGACCGTAATCCTTATAGCCATGTATTTTACCGCTGGTTTAATGAGATACCGGTTTTTATGCTTATAGGTATTATTATTCTCGTCGTAGTTAAACCCATATGATTCATGCCTCACCACCCATTGTACTGTGTTTTTCCGGCAACGACCCTACTGGTGGTGCCGGCATTCAGGCAGATATTGAAGCGATAAGCAGTATGGGAGCCAGGGCTGCGCCTGTTATTACCGCTTTGACGGTACAGGACACCCAGAATGTTAAGTTTTTTTCTGCCACTGATCCCAAAATGCTGACCGAGCAGGCACGGGTTATCCTGGAGGATATGCCGGTATCCGCCTTTAAAATCGGCATGACAGGCAGTCTGGAAAATATCGATGCCATTCATAAAATCATTCATGATTATCGAAACATACCGGTTATTGTTGATCCCATTCTCAGTGCCGGCGGCGGTATGGCACTCAGTTCCGATGCAATGGCTCTGGCATATTCAGACTTATTGTTTCCATTAACTACCCTGGTCAGTCCAAATTCTAACGAAGCCCGCTTACTGGCTCCAGAAGCAGATACTCTGGATGCCTGTGCTCAGGAGCTAATGGATGATGGTTGTAAATATGTTTTACTGACCGGTACTCATGACAGTACTGAACAGGTAATTAATTCCCTTCACGGACAACATAAATTAATATCCAGTTTATCCTGGCCGCGTCTGATACATAATTATCATGGTTCCGGCTGCACATTGACATCAGCCATTGCCGGATTAATTGCACAGGGCATACCGATACCAGAAGCCGTTGCTGCAGCACAACAATACGCCTGGGACAGCCTACGACTAGGTTTTCAGTCCGGAATGTTTCAACAGCTCCCCAACCGCCTGTTCTGGACTTCTAACTGGTATGATGCTAACAACAGCCTCTAAGTCTGTCACAAGAAAACGACTATTTTGACACTGCAAAATTCACACAGACAAAAAATACAGGGACTCTATGCCATCACTGATCCCGCATTGATTGATGATACTGATTTAATCTCGTCAGTCACTCAGGCAATAATGGGCGGTGCCAGAATTATCCAGTACCGGAATAAGCCGGCCTCAGCTGAATTACAGCTAAAACAGGCGCAGACACTGGCTCAAATATGTAAACAACATCAGGTCTGTTTTATCATTAATGATGATCCGCAACTGGCAAAAAAAGTGAATGCCAATGGCGTACATGTCGGCAAAGATGATGGGCTGATTGCCGATGCCCGTAAAATACTGGGCGCAGACGCTATTATAGGAGTTTCCTGTTATAACCAGCTTGAAAATGCCCGCCAGGCACAGGCCGATGGGGCAGATTATATTGCTCTGGGACGTTTTTTTCTGTCTCAGACTAAACCGGATGCCGTTCAGGCAAGCCTGAAACTACTGGCTCAAGTTCAACATGTAATTGATTTACCCATTGTGGTCATCGGCGGCATCAGCCGTGATAATGCCGGACAATTAATTGAGCATGGGGCCGATGCTATTGCTGTTATTTATGACTTATTTCATAATAAGCATATAATTAAGCAGGCGGCTCAGGAATTTCAATTGTTATTTGATAAATAAAATTTGTATTTCATCAGTTCAGTTTTACGACAAAAAACTTATTTAACTCACAAACCAATTAACAGGAACACAGTTACCATGACTCGTTCACATGATCTATTTTTACAGGCTCAAAAAACCATTCCCGGAGGAGTCAACTCCCCCGTCCGTGCATTTAAAGGTGTTGGAGGTGATCCCGTTTATTTTAAAAAAGGCAAAGGTGCCTATCTGTATGATGAAGATAACAAACAGTATATTGATTTTGTCGCTTCCTGGGGACCGATGATTATGGGACATGCCCATCCGGAAGTAGTTAAAGCGGTACAGGATGCTGCGACCAACGGTCTTGGTTTTGGTGCTCCGACACAAATTGAAACCGAAATGGCCGAACTGGTCTGCAAACTGGTTCCTTCAATTGAAATGGTGCGCATGGTCAGTTCCGGCACAGAAGCAACCATGAGTGCCATTCGCCTGGCTCGCGGTTATAGCGGTCGCGATAAAATTGTTAAATTTGAAGGCTGTTACCATGGTCATTCTGATTCACTGCTGGTAAAAGCCGGATCCGGGGCATTGACCTTTGGTGTACCTTCTTCTCCTGGTGTACCCGCTTCCTTATCAGAACATACCATTACCCTTACCTATAATGACAGCAAGCAGGTTAAGCAGGTATTTGCTGATATAGGTGATCAAATAGCTGCCATTATTGTTGAACCCGTTGCCGGTAATATGAACTGTATTCCTCCCGTTGGTGGCTTTCTGGAAACCTTGCGCGAAGTCTGTGATCAATCCGGCAGTGTATTAATTTTTGATGAAGTGATGACTGGCTTCAGAGTATCAAAAGGTGGCGCTCAGATTCATTATGGTATTACACCGGATTTAACCACTCTGGGAAAAATCATTGGCGGTGGCCTGCCGGTAGGTGCTTTTGGAGGAAAACAGATAATTATGGAACAGATTTCTCCTTTAGGTCCCGTTTATCAGGCTGGCACATTATCAGGCAACCCACTATCCATGGCAGCAGGTATAACAACACTGACCCTGGCCTGTCAGGACGGTATTCATGAACAGCTTGACAGTAAAGCCAAACGACTGGTGGAAGGTGTCATGGCAAAAGCAAAAGATGCGGGTATTCCAATGACTTATAATCAGGTCGGTGGGATGTTTGGTTTGTTTTTTAGTGACCAGGAAAAAATCACCAGCTTCGATCAGGTCACTAAATGTGATCAGGAACGCTTTAAAAAGTTTTTCCACGGCATGCTTGACGAGGGCATTTATCTGGCCCCGTCCGCGTTTGAAGCAGGCTTTGTTTCAGCCGCACATACTAACGATGATATTGATGTGACAATTGAGGCGGCGGGGAGGGTTTTGAAGAATCTATAAAAAAGCACTGAGCATTGAGAAAGAGCATAAAAGCAAAGAGCAATCAAAGTCTAGTGCTCTGGCTCTGGCTCTTTCTCAACGCTCAGCGCTGAACGCTCATCCCTTATAATATCCGGTTCAGGCTTGCCGATATGATATCCCTGAGCATAATCCACACCATATTCTCTTAACATTTTTATTATACTTTCATTTTCAACAAATTCGGCAACGGTTTTCTTACCC
>JALVAL010000074.1 GCA_027011205.1 Gammaproteobacteria bacterium | reverse complement strand
CTTACGGTTAAAGGCAATTAATAATAGTGTCAGTATCAAGGCATTAATGAGGGCATAAAGGCTCAGGAAAAAATCCTGGTTATTTAGAAAATGAGTAATAATAATAAAATAACCCAGAAAGATGATCATAAAAATATTTCTTCTGTCCAGTTCATTTTTAACTTCCATAAACTTAAGTGTCAGCATTAAGCAGAATAAAGTAAGAGAAGCTTTTTGTGAAAATAGAAAGCCATATTGAATTATAAGAAAAAACAGAGAAATAATAACCAGACTAAAGCGTATTAATCTTCCGGGTAAACGAATTAAACCAAGAGTGTGTAGAGTAAACCATATAAGGACAGCACTGATAAAGAAACTGATTAAGGGATTTATGTGTATTAACAGGGGTAACATTGTAAAAAAAAATATCACTGGAAATAAAGTAAAAATTCCCGGTGAATACTTTAATAAGGAATTCAAAGATGGCCTATTCATTGAATGGATTTACTCTGGTATAAAGCCAGTGTTTTCAGGCAGCTATGATAATGATTTAGTCCGGAACTAATGGCAATACTTTGTCCGGGAAGTATTAAACCGTATCGATCACCATTGTGTTCGGCCTCAATAATTAGTTGACATAATTGACTTAGTTTTTGTTCAATATGCCCGAAAACTTCAGACCAGTTAAGCCAGTATTCTTTATGACTGCTGCCGGAAAAGGTTTTACTGAGTAAGCCCTGTTCTTTGGCAAAGGCTTTCCAGTGTATATGGCTCAGAGGTTCACCGGTCTGGTAATTTTTGAAACCACTGAAATCTTCCAGTCCAGTGCCATAAGGATTGCTGCCTTCTGTGTCACTGCCATGCGGTGGAGAAAAATGCTTAACGCTTTCAGGTTCAGGGTAGATAATGGCATCATGATTAAGCTCAATATTAGCCCAGGCACGAAACAGACCCAATGGAAAACGGCTGGAAATTGTCAGGGCTTTTAAACTGAACCTGCCGCGTTTTTCTGTCGCTGTTGATAAGGCCAGCTGAGTACTTTCCTGACTTATAATATCAGTATACATTGAGGTATGAATACTTTTGTTTGAGGGCATATTAAAATCAATTGCAATTGAATAACAGCTCTTTGAACAGCTGATAGTTAAGGGAAGTTGTAAAGACTGATACAGAAAAACCGGCGGTACATGAGCAAGGGAAAATTGCAGACCAATAAGATTCTGCTGGGTCATATACATGGAAATTACCCCGACACTGGCCATTAAAAAGGTAAAAAAGAAAATCAGAGAATTATTAAAATTAATGGCGGCTGCCAGCATAATTAAAACTAATAACGCGAAAATAATACCTTCCCTGGTGGGCAAAATATAAATTCGTCGGGATGTCAGGTTAACAAAGTCTTCAGGATGGATGCGTTTAAGCAATAGTTTTTGAAGTTTGTTTAAAAGTGCCATAAAAATTTCCAGGCCTGATCAATTAATTAAGGAATGGGGATTTCATTAAACAGAGTCATTATCTGCTGTTTATTGCTGTTTTGATCAGAACTGATCACCAGACGATGTAAAATAATAGAACTTAATACGGCCTTTATATCATCAGGGATAACCATTTCTCTATGATGGATAAAAGCCCAGGCACGGGCAGAAGATAATAGTGCCAGACCTGCTCTGGGAGATAGACCAGTTAAAAAAAACTGACTATGCCTGGAAAATTCCAGAATATCCTGAATATAATCCAGTAATGCAGAAGATACATGAACCCGATGTATCTGTGCCTGCATCTGTAATAATTGTTCGGTAGTAAATACCGGTTTAATGCTTTTTAATAACTCACGTCTATCTTCACCACTTAAAATGTCGCGCTCAGTTTTACGATCAGGGTAACCTAAGGTAATACGCATTAAAAAACGATCCAGTTGAGATTCTGGCAGCGGGAAAGTACCCATTTGAGTATGAGGATTCTGGGTGGCAATAACAAAAAAAGGGGCGGTCAGTGGATAGGTTTTACCATCCATAGTAATTTGCTTTTCTTCCATTGCTTCCAGAAGTGCACTTTGAGTTTTGGCTGTTGCCCGATTAATTTCATCGGCCAGCACCAGCTGGCTGAAAACCGGGCCGGGATGAAAACGAAATTCAGCACTGTTTTTATCAAAAATCGAAACTCCGATAATATCGGCGGGCAGCATATCACTGGTAAACTGAATGCGAGAATACTGTAAATCAAATAAACGCGCCAGCAGATGAGCCAGCGTGGTTTTGCCCATACCAGGTAAATCTTCTATCAATAAATGACCGTGACTGAGTAAGCAGACTACAGCCAGTTTAAGCTGTTGCTCCTTACCGGAAATAATCGTGCCTGCCGTTTGTAAAAGATTTTTCATCATGTATTCTGTGCTCTGGTTTGGACTTTTTTTAATTCAGCATCATTGCTTAATATAATAGCAACCCAACGGGTTTCTTCATTACTGTCCATAATAATTTTCAGAGTCATGGTTAAGGGAACGGATAAGAACATACCTACCGGCCCTAATAACCAGCCCCAGAAGACCAGGGATAAAAAGACCACCAGGGTAGACAGTCCAAGACTTTTGCCCATCATTTTGGGTTCCAGAAAATTACCGACAAAATTATTAACCAGTAAATACAAAATCATAACTTCAAGAGCAGCAAAAAAACCCAGTTGTACCAGTGCCAGCAGAATAACCGGTACAGCCGCCAGAATAGAACCAATATTAGGTACAAAGTTCAGTAAAAAGACTACAACACCCCATAGTACCGGGAAATCAATGCCCATAATACTTAATACAATAATAATAGGAATGGCAGTAATAATACTGGTTAGAGTTTTAATTTTAAAATATTGATTAATAGTGCCGCTCACACGGGATAACCGGGCCATGGTTCGGCCGGGATTGCGGGAAATGACTTTAAACTTATTATTAAAACTGGAAAGCTCCAGCAGTAAAAAGATCACCATCATTAAAATCAGAAAAATATTAGTTAATGTACCCACAAACTGATTAAATGTAGAACCGACAAAGCCCATTACTTTACCCAGATTCAGGGTCTGCAGCAGTTTATCAATTTGTATATTCAGGCCAATTTTGTTCAGACCAACAGCCATAGATTGAGTGATAAATTGTAAACGTTCCTGGTATTCCGGAATATTGTCAGAGAATTTGTGCAAAGAAGTGCTTAAAACAGAACTGATAAAAAAGCCAAAGATAATAATAACCATAATAATAATAGTAACCGCAATACCGGCAGGGAGTTTGCGACGGGTTAACCAGATCATAACCGGTGCACTGATGGCAGTTATAAACAGGGCAATAAGCATAGGTGAAATAATATTTTCAGCAAACTTCACACCGGTAAGAATAATAACAATAGAGGCCAGAGTAACTGCCAGTGAGGCCTTACGCTGTAAATCAGTTGATACGGTCATAAATATCCTTGGTTATTACTACTATTGTATTGCAAGAGTACGATTTAACAAGATTTTTTGTTACTTTGAAGGATACGAATGATTTATAATAATTTGTCAGGGAAGATTATCCTGAATAGTTAATAGCTTTATCTGGAATCTGGAGCAAAATGTGTTTTATACCGATCAGTTTGATGTCATTGTTATAGGTGGAGGCCATGCCGGTACCGAGGCGGCTATGGCGGCCAGCCGTATGGGTGCCAGTACCTTACTGATCACCCATAATATAGAAACTCTGGGACAGATGTCCTGTAATCCAGCCATTGGCGGTATTGGTAAAGGTCATCTGGTTAAGGAAATTGATGCACTGGGTGGTTTAATGGCAAAAGCCATTGATAAAGGCGGCATACAGTTTCGCCGTCTAAATGCGTCCAAAGGCCCGGCGGTACGGGCGACCCGGGCTCAGGCCGATCGAGTGTTGTATAAAGCAGCTGTTCGCTATGCCCTTGAAAATCAGGATAATTTAAAGCTGTTCCAGCAGGCCGTGACGGAT
>JALVAL010000073.1 GCA_027011205.1 Gammaproteobacteria bacterium | reverse complement strand
GTCATAGATTTTAAAAATAATAGGTATATAATCCTAAATAAGATAGCGCGTTTCTGCTCATGTGCAGACTATTTTTTTCGGTAAGCGGTCAATAATATGTCATCACCACAAAAAAAGGAAATTTCCATGTGGTCTTTATATTATGCTTCTCCTGATAAATTTGTACTGCTCATTGTTTTTCTGGCAGTTCTTCTGACATCCTGCTCCGAGCAAAGTAATGCTGACAACAAAACCATTGCTTTAGACAAAATTAAATCATGCCAGTTTAACAAGCCTGTTGTCTCCAGTGATGGAAAACGCCGAATAGCGCTTATTATCGGTGTTGGCCAGTATAAAAAAGAGTCCATCACCGATCTGCCAGGGCCCCCTGAAGATGCAAAAAGATTTTATGCCCTGCTGACAGACAAAAACAGTTATCAATTTCCTGCCGGAAATGTCTGCCTGCTGCTGGATGAACAGGCTACTAAACACAATGTCATCAGTGCCTTTAGGAAAAAATTAATAGAGCCTGCCAAAAAAGATGATATTGTCGTCTTCTATTACGCCGGCCATGGTTCACAAATGACAGATATTAATCATGACGAAGCTGATAATATGGATGAAACATTCGTATTACATGATTCACGTACTGATGACATACTGGATTTTGTTGACGATGAATTCAATCAGCTGATCACACAGCTGTATAAAAAAACCAGACACATTGCTATTTTTCTGGATTCCTGCAATTCAGGTACCGCCACACGCGGCAACTATCTTGCCCGTTTTACCGAGCCGCTAATACTGAAAGCAACTGACTTGCCGCAAAGTCGCGGCATAGGAGACAGTCGTCCTGAAATGCAATTTGATAGCATGCCGGGGCTGGTGGTCTTTACCGCGGCAAGTGATGGAACTTCGGCGCTTGAACGCTCGGGACGAGGTATTTTTACGGATGCCGTTTTATCGGCTTTTGCTCCATCCTCAACCACACCGAAAACCTACCGGCAGGCATCCAGACAGATACCTGCTTTGATCTTAGCCCAGCAAAGTAATCAAGTCCCTTATTTTCAGGGTGATCTTAATCAGCTTATTTTTTCAAGTGAGCATATTAAAAAGCCGCATGCCTGGGATATTACCCACATAGACAGCAAAGATAACAGTGCAGAAAACAAAATAATCCACCTTAGCGGCTCGCCTTTACCGGGTATGGGTGTGGGTGCAGAGTTAAGAGTATTTCCGGGCAATACCAATAGTTTTGACACACATGATCTCAAGAAATCAAAGGGTACTCTTGTTATTGATACTATGACTGGTCTCAATGCAGAAAGCCATATTGCCACAATAGTTAAAGATGCCGACAACATGGCAACCGGTGATTTTGCTGTATTGATCACTCCTTCAGACAAATCTGCCAGTATCACGGTTTCTTTGCGCAATGCAAATATGCCTGGCGGTATACCCGAAAAAGTTGCTGAAAAAATTAAATATGAACTTGCTCAAAATTCTGACGCCCGTCAGGTTGTCAATATTACTCCCAAAGACGGTGATTTTGAGCTTCGATATACAAAAGATCGGCTGATATCTGTTATTGGGCCAGAAAACAGGATCAGGGCGCAATTTTCATCAGAGGCCAAGGTGATTCATAACTTATTGCAACATGCCAGACAGCGGGCTATTTTACAATTGCGGGGTGAAGGTGGTGCCAACTTCGTTAACAATCAGACCTTACAGGTACAACTGATACCAGCAAAAACACAGGATAAATGTACCGATATCAGCAAATGGCAGCAAGCAGCGCCAAACACAGAGCAGATCATTCCTCTTTGTCATAAATGGCAGATTAAGGTTAGCTATCAAAAAGGCAATGGCGAGCAACCCAGGCTGCTGATTGGCGGTGTTGTTCAATCCTCCGATGGCAATATAATTGGCATACCCTATGATGGCAGAACAGTGGCGCTTAATCCAGGTGAGACAACCGTTTTTCAAGAAATTTTTCAGGGGCAACTGCCTTTAGATACCCCTGAAAGCGTTATTATATTTGGCACTCAGGAAAGCAATCCTGTGCCCTGGAATCAGTTAACGGACATAATCCAATCAGATACTCGTGGCAGTATCAGCCCGTTGCAGAAAAAAATTCAACGTTATCTGACGCTGACCCGAGGAAATGTTTTTGCTGGTTATGACAATGTAGATACCACAACCTGGACCCGCAGCACAGTCCCCATGCGAGTAGAAGCTAATAGCCGATTTCTTAAAAGACAGGCTGGTGAATCCGATTCCGAATACAATAGCAGAGAGTACACAATCCCGAAATTCAACATTCTTCCTTACTTGCCTGATGACACCGAAGCACCACTTTACAAGGTGTTACAAACGGCTGACCAGTTAGCCCGCTCTTCTATGACTGATGGCTATCCTTATACTCAGCATGACTGGAGCCAGGGAAGTGATAAGAAAAATCTCGCCAAAGGCATCGATTGTTCCCGAGCCATCTGGTATGCCTTTACTCGCTCCGATCTTAAATACAATAACAAAAACCGCTATATCACCACCAGCGAAATGGTCTCACCTGACTCATTAATGAGTCAGGAATTTATCCGTTGTGACAATGAACCTCTGCAAATTGGTGATATCCTTGTTTATCGCGATGATAAGCGGGGTGATGGCCATACAGTTATGGTTATCGATCCCATTAAACGCATTGCCTGGGGCTCTCATGGCTGGGATGGCAATGGTAAATTACTTAAAATAGAACCGGATACAGGGGTTGAATATCAATTAATCAAATTCAAAAAAGACTGGCAACGATGGGATAGAAAAACCATGCTTAAAAAAGCCTGCTGGCGCTATAAACAATTTATTTCCGAAAAAATTGCTTCCGGAGCATCCAGAGGTTATCAGTCTTTAAAAAACTACTGTAAAAATCGTACCTGTCTTTAATAAGGAATATAACCAATGAAAACTTTCTTTCAGAATACCTTGATATTGCTTATAATCCTGTTTCTAGTGTCATGCAAAGCCGTTGAACTACGTCCTGATACTGCTCCAGCATCACCTCCGCCTTCATCGTCATCTTCTACACCTGTCAGCAGCAGTCCGCCAAGAATCATTGCATTTGAAGCAAATCCTTCCTTTGTCCCCGAGGGTAGTTCCTTAACACTAAACTGGAAAACCGATAATGCTTCTGAAGTCCATATTTCCGGTATCGGCAGGGTCAGTCCTTCCGGTCAACAGACTATAACCTCTGATAAAGACAATATTATTCTCACCGCAAGTAACAATTCTGGTTTTCCACCGGTCACTAAAATTTTGCCCAGGCAGATGGTCGTATTTTCAACCAAAGCACCCCCAGGAGTGCCTCTAAATACGCCTGTTTACATACTTGCAGATCAAAATAAACTACGCAACTATAAAAGGACTTATCAATTTAAACCTGTTAATCGGGTTTCAGATTTTGGACGCTTGCATCCAGCAAATCCCCAGATACGCACCAGACCTGTCGGTGTAGTTCGCGTCAAACCGTTACCTCAGGCCATGACTGCAACATCTGTCATCCATGATCATCGTTCTAATTTATCTGCGCCGCAGCTACTCAGCCCGCGCAATCAAAGCCGCATTAACCATTACCCAAGAAACCTGACCTTACGCTGGAAGCCTGTAGCAAATGCCAGAAGCTATATCGTTGAAATTGACTGTCTAAACTGTTGTGCCCGCGGCAAATGGTGTAGTGAAACTGGTAAAACCTATAAACGGATCCCGTCACTGAGCAGTACCCAATACAAATTTCAATTTATTGGCGCACAGGCCGGACGCTGGAGAGTTCAGGCTGTTGACAGAAATGGCAAGGCAGGAAAACAAAGTCAGTGGTATAATTTCCGCTTTACACGATAATGGTAATTCAAAATGGATGATTTTTTAACTTCTGAACCGACAATGACCCCTTTGGTTGCCGGCACTTCAACCCTGACTATAGCTGCGACTTTAGCTTCTGAATTT
>JALVAL010000072.1 GCA_027011205.1 Gammaproteobacteria bacterium | reverse complement strand
TAATAGAGCAGGTGTAATTATGGGTGTATCTGAAAATAATGCTCACTATGGGCACCGTCTTAGAGTCTATCGGAAAATTGGTGATGTCATCTATGATGAGGTTTATTATCTGACCGAAAATGGCAAACCTGTTACCAAAAAGCGTGAACGAGAAATTCGTACCCAGGCCAGAGCCAGAGACAAAGAACTGCTGGCCATGCAAAAAGAATATCAGCAGGAAATGGAAACTGCTAACCCGATTAAATTTCATAGCGATGGCCGTATTGTCGGTTTAACCCGTCAACAGCAGCAAAGTAAAGATCGCAGTCTGGATATTTTCAAGCTGCGTATTCGTTTACCCGATGGCCGTATTTCCTGGGGCAGTATCAGTATTGATCTGCACGGTTTCGACCAGGCTTTTGAGATAGCCCTGAATCGTATTGTTGAAGTATTAGAGATTAACCGTCGAACCAAAATTTATCGTAAAATGAAAGAGGCAAAAAAAGCCTATTGATTACCCTGGCTTAGATCAATATAATCAATATCAATTACATTATAATATTTAAAAAAATAAACTCTTTCCATCCTGTTTCTTTCAGAACGAGCTATTTCAGGATGGAGTAAGCAAAAAATAAAAATAAAAATAATTTTTCTCCCACCGACAAAAAACCAGTTAACAGCATTCTGGTGCTGTATCTAATCAATAACAAATTGAGAGGTATACCCTCATGAGCAAGCTTCTTATTACTTCCTTTGAAGTATTAAACTGGCGATACTGGCTTTTATTGTGTCTGCTGTTTAATTTTCTGCCGTCAGCTGTAAGCGCTGCTGACTCTCCCCCTTCGGCCAGTATGGCTTCAGTTGAGGGAAACACTGAACTGGGAATTCGAGAATACGATGTAACGGCAAAAAAACGTCCTGTTGATAAGTCTGTAGTCATTCTGGGAGAAAAAGCCGATGATGCCTCCACTACAGACCATTCCAAACTTAAAGAACTGCAGGGTCCCTTTGCTAACGGCCCGGAAGTTACGAAAGCCTGCTTAAGCTGTCACAATAAGGCCGGTCATCAATTCATTAAAAACAAACACTGGACCTGGAAATACCATAACGATAAAACCGGACAGGATCTGGGTAAAAGTGTTCTGGTTAATAATTTCTGCACCAATGCCGCCGGCAATGAAGGTATGTGTGCCCAGTGCCATGCCGGTTATGGACTCACCGATTCCCGTACCTATGACTTTAAAAATGAAGAAAATATTGACTGTCTGGTCTGTCATGAGTCAACAGGTACTTACTACAAATTACCCCCTTCACCGGGAAATAAAGCCTGTTCAGTCATGTTTGAAGGCAAACCCGAAATTAATTTAACCAGGGTTGCTCAAAGTGTCACTTTACCTGGACGCAGCAATTGCGGGGCCTGCCATTTTTATGGCGGTGGTGGTGATAATGTAAAACACGGTGATCTGTCCTCCGCGTTATTTAAGCCCAGCAAAGATATTGATATCCATATGGGCGTCGATGGTGAAAATTTTTCCTGCATTATATGCCACGTCGGAGAGGGCCATAAATGGTCGGGCAGTCGTTATGCACCCATTGCCAAAGACACCAAAGGCAAGGGTAAGCCCGGCTTACAACGTCAGACTGCAACCTGTGAAAGTTGTCATGGCGTACAGCCGCATCCTGATACATTAATGGGACTTAAACTTAATGATCATACCGATCGCATAGCCTGTCAAACCTGTCATATACCTGAATATGCAACAGGTGGTGTCGCCACCAAAGTTCATTGGGACTGGCGCACTGCAGGAAAATTAAAAAATGGTGAAGGTTATCGTGAAGAAAGTTATATTCAGGGCAATGGTGAATCCCGCCATACCTATAAGTCCATTAAAGGTAACTTTAAATATGCCGAAAATGTAAAACCTATGTATAAATGGTTTAATGGTACTGAATATTATCTTACTGTGCATGATAAATTTGATGCGACTCATCCTGTTGAAATCAATCATCTGGAAGGCAGTCCTGATGATCCTGATTCCCGCATCTGGCCTTTTAAACGCATGGAAACCATTCAACCTTATGACAAGGGCAATAATACTCTGGTGTATATGCATTTATGGGGTAATGATAAAGATGCTTTCTGGGGAAACTATAACTTTGGCCGTGCCATTAAACACGGTATGGAAGACTTTCAATTGCCCTATAGTGGTGAATATGGCTTTGTGACCACTTATTCCTACTGGCCTATTACTCATATGGTAGCACCTAAAGAAAAAGCGCTGGCCTGCAAAGAGTGCCACTCAAAAGATGGCCGTCTAAAAGATTTAAGTGGATTTTATGTACCTGGCAGGGACAGTAATTCATGGGTCGATAAAATAGGCATCTTTGTCGTTCTCGCTACTCTTCTGGGAGTGCTTGGACATGGTCTGTTTCGGATAATATTAAACCACAGGAGAAACTCATAATGAGCGTACAAAAAGTTAAAGTATTCAGCCGTTTTGAGCGCTTCTGGCACTGGACTCAGATGCTGCTGATTTTTACGCTGTTATTTTCCGGTGCAGGTATTCATGGCTTTCACCATTTTCTGGACTTTGAACCCATGGTATGGACCCATGTCATTGCAGCATTAAGCCTGATGGTTTTGTGGATCTTTGCCATTTTCTGGCATCTGACAACCGGTAACTGGAGGCACTATGTGCCTACCAGCAATGGCCTGTTCAAGGTTATGCGCTATTATGCCTGGGGGATCTTTCTTGGCGAAGACCATCCTTATCGTAAACGTTTCTGGCATAAACATAACCCACTGCAGGCATTGTCCTATCTGGGACTTAAACTGGTTTTATTTCCACTTTTATGGCTCACCGGACTGGCTTATCTACTCTATGGATTCTGGGGACAGGGGGCACTGACCAGCGGTTCTCTGGAGTGGATTGCCGTTTTGCATACCATCGGTGCTTATGCGATGGCCGTGTTTATTATTGCTCATATTTATTTGCTGACCACCGGACATTCAACCATTGAACACATCAAACCAATGATCACAGGCTATGATGAGGTAGAACTTTCTAAAGCCGAACAGGATTATCTTAATCAGGATGAACCCGGAAGGATTATACGTGGAATTAAACCTGGCTGAGTATCCGCCGGATCAACAGGCCAGGTTCATCCGGTATAACTTTTTCTCTACCGGGTATTTTCGGTATCAGGCGCTTCGAACAGTGACCAGGCTTATATATCCAGGTTATCTAAAAAGGCCTGATTCTGCTCGTCTTTAGTGACGTCTGGATCAGAATAATTCTGATTATCCGGATCATCCAGTTCAATAAAATCGGTCTTTTCCATGGACATTTCCAGACTGAATGTTTTATGATTTCCGGTGCGAAATATTACCCGTCTTGACTGTGGTCTGTCAATATTGGCATTTATGGACAGGATCAGTTCCTTATTCACAACCAGCATTTTAGGTTGTGTCTGGTTAATGGATAACATTAACTGATGTTCCATTTCACCCTGAAAATCTCCCACTATCTGATTCATTAATTCTCCCAGCATATTGCCGACATCATCCGAGGTATGCTGTTCAGAAATTTCGTTATCTTTAAAGCCCATCTGCTTCATATAATTCTGATAAATTTCTACTGCAGCCCCGGCAGATAGATTTATAATAATCAGCCCGGAAAAAGCTCCTTCAAAAAGTACAAAGCAGCCAATATCCGGTTTCAGGCAGGTCTTATTAATTTTTTGTACTGTGGGTGAATATTGAATATCGGTTTTAGTGGTTTGGGTAAGCACTTTTTGCACCGATTTACACAGAATCAATAACACATCATCGGTCGTTCTAGTTTTTTTTACAGCCATTGACACACATCTCTTAAAATTTTTAATTCGCTAATCCGGTTTATAGGAGCTGTTTATCTTTCAAATCATCAGCCCCTAAAAGTATAGGCGTTATTCTTAAAAGATAAATAAAAAAGGCTGGATTGTTATTTTTCTTGTTCTAAAT
>JALVAL010000071.1 GCA_027011205.1 Gammaproteobacteria bacterium | reverse complement strand
AGATATAATTATATGAGGTATAGTTATTTACTTGAGCTTAGATTTTTTTCTTTCTGCCTAAGGTCTTATAATAATCATGGATACGTGGTATGAAACACTTAATAGACAAGCATTTTATCCTTCCAAAATCTGATTTAATTGAACAGCTCAAAGAGACACGAAAACGAACTTTGTCTCTTATAGAAGATTTGAGTGATGACCAGTTGAATGTCCCTGTTATGGAAATTGTTAATCCATTTCGCTGGGAATTGGGACATATTGCTTTTTTTTATGATGCTTTTATTTGCCAGATCCTTGATGGAATTCCACCTCTGATGGCGGGAGGGAATGACATGTTTAATTCTTTTGAAGTTGAGCATTCTGACCGATGGGATCTGGATCTTCCAAATCGTGATGGAATTCTGGATTATATGTCGCAGGTTTTTAATAAAACTATCGATAGACTTGATTCACATGAGCCATCGGCCCAGGAAACTTATCTTTATTTACTGGCGGTTTCACATGAAGACATGCATGCAGAAGCCTTCACTTATATGCGCCAGACTTTAGGATACCCTGAACCAGTTTATGAACACTTAAAAGCTTCACCATCAGGTGATTTTCCGGGTGATGTTGAAATTCCCGGAGGAACCTTTATGTTGGGCGCAAGTCCTGATGATTCTTTTGTCTTTGACAATGAGAAGTGGGCTCATCCTGTTACGGTCACTCCTTTTAAAATTGCACGCACACCAGTGACCAATTCACAATACAAAGAATTTATTGAAGACAGGGGATATTTAAGAAAAAAACTTTGGAGTACTCAGGGCTGGATCTGGCGTACTAAAAATGATGTTGATTCTCCAATCTACTGGTCCAGAGGTCAGAATAACTGGTTGCGTCGAAGTTTTGATACTTACGTTGACCTTGAGCCGAACCATCCTGTTTCTCATGTTACATGGTATGAGGCTGAAGCGTATTGTAACTGGGCGGATCGCAGATTACCCACAGAAGCAGAGTGGGATCTGGCTGCTTCGGGAAAACTTGCGGGTGATGGAAAAGGAATTTCTGAGGTTAAACAAAAATACCCCTGGGGAGATCGAATCAATAAAGGAAATTATGCAAATCTCGATTCCGTATTTATGGGATGTGTTGATGTTGCCGCATTTGCAGAAGGTGATAGTGCCTTTGGTTGTCGGCAAATGCTTGGAAATGTTTGGGAGTGGACAGCAGATCCTTTTTATCCGCTGCCAGGTTTTGTAATCGATTTTCCCTATAAAGAATATTCGGCTCCCTGGTTTGGATATCGCAAAGTACTTAAAGGGGGTGCCTGGGCGACTCGAACAAGGCTGGCAACTAATAAATACAGAAATTTTTTTCAGCCTTATCGTAATGATATTATTTCAGGATTCAGAACTTGTGCAAAATAAGTTCTGGCTTGTAGTAATGTTACAATAAAAAAGGCGCCTGTAAAGGGCGCCGATATTTACCCAGGTCCTGGCGGACTATTTGGCGCAGGTTCGAAATCCCACAAAAACATCCGTTCGGTTGGGAAGATATGCCTGCCGATAGGTTCCACGAATCAGAATAGAGGAGGTTGCGCAGGAGCCTCCTTTGGTGACTTTGTGATAGCCAAACTGCAGGGTTGACATAAAGGGATACATATCAATCTTGAAACCGTCATAGGGCAAGTATTGACTGGATGTCCATTCCCAGGCCGTACCAAGCATTTGTCGGCAACCAAAGACACTTTCTCCATCAGCATAAGCTGTTACCGGAACATGGGCTACATAGATTCCGTCCAGGTCTGCTTTGCTGGCATCCATGGTATTACCCCAGGGGAATTTCCTAAAGTCTTTTCCTTTCTTGTTGTCCAGAGCAGCGACTTCCCACTCATATTCTGTGGGTAATCTGCGATCCGCCCAGTTACAATATGCTTCAGCTTCAAAGAAGCTTATATGCATCACGGGGTAGTCTGGATTAATGGGTTGCCATTGATCGAAGTAACGCTCCAGCCACTGCTCGTTCTCCTGCTTCCAGTAAACAGGGTGTTGAGGACGTAACATATGTCTCTTCGGAGGGATGCCAAAGTCATGTTCTTTGTTCAGCCAGTTTTTTCCGCCCCAGCTCCACAGTTCTTTTTTTTCATAGCCGCCATCTTCGATAAATTTAAGGAATTCCCGGTTAGAAACCAGCGTTTTTGAAATTTTAAAGCTATCCAGTTCTACTTCAAACCTGGGTTTTTCATTGTCAAAGGCAAAGTCATCCGTGGCAAAGTTCTCAGAATCTGCCGGCATTCCAATCAGATAACGCCCTGCTGGAATTTCCGCATCACCTAAAGACTGATGATCAGTACCTGCCGGGGTGTTTTTATTGTCTCCTGGATTGAAATCCATCTTCTTATAGCCAAAGGTCTGGCGTGACCAGATCAATGATTCAATGTGCATGTTTTGATGGAAGATTGCATATTTGTATAAATACAAATCTTGTTGTGAAAGTTTATTATCTTTGATACGAGCCAGAATTGTTTTATAAATTGTGTCAATATATTTCAGGGTACTTTTTTTTGAAGGGATTACGCCGGGATTCCAGCGGTCTTCATGATCGATATTAAAAGAATCCCATACAGGAGTCATTGATGGATCATACATGTCTGCATTATCAAGAGCATTGAGAATAAACAGCTCGAAGAAAAAGGCGGCATGGCCTATTTCCCAAAGAGGGGGATTTGCGCCTTTATGATAGGGTATGGATAATTCATCATCACTTAAAGTGTTAATTAAATCTACAATTTTTTGCTGAGAGTTTTTTAACTCAAGAAGCAAACTCTGTTTGTCATTCATTTTATAGGCCTCATTTTTAGTGATTTTTTAATAGTGAGTAATTAGAGCAGTGTCCTTTACTCGTTATATTACAATAAGAAGACGATTAACGAGTAAAAAGTCTGAATGGCTGGTGACATTACAGGATTTTCCCTGGCAGAAAACAGGCAGGTCGATTAATTTAGCAATACCTGTTTTCTGTAATGATGTTGCTATTTTCTTGTGTCTGTAACTTCCTGTCAAGGTTATCATGTGCTTTAAAGATAAGGCGGTGCAGGATCAATGTGCCACAACTCTTCACTGAATAGTTACGTGTTACTCTGGTTTAATCTGGGGTTTAATCGGGATTAGGTATAATTATAATAAAAACTACTTTCTGTTAATAATTACTGATTCAGGTTATAGTTACATTACTGTCTACTTGAACGATTAACCCTGGGTTTTCTATTAGAATCAGAGCAGAATAGTCAGGGGATTTTTAGCTATATTTTATTAACTCAAATCGAGGACATAATCATGGAACCTGTTAGTCATTATTATATTGCAAAAGTTACTGTTAGTTCTGCTGCGAAAGCTGCTGCTGCTGCGAAAGGCATGGCTGCAAAAGTTGCGGCTACTGCCAAAGGCGCAGCGACCAAATCAGCAGCTAGTGCGAAAGGCACAGCTACTCAATCAGCAGATTTTGCTAAAGATTTTATTTCTTAACTTTAATGCACTTCCGGCTTATGGAGGACAGTAGTATAGGTTCAAGTTTAAACATAATAAAACCGGAATGATGTTCTCTTTAGAACTAAAATACCAGGGTAATATCATGGAGATATAAAATTTAATGGTTGCTAATAGTAAAATTTATCTTCCCGATCTTGAGCTGGAAGGAATGAAAGAAATTTATGCCTGTCTTGAGACGTTTGGATTGAATGATGGAGAATTTACCTTTGCTCCAGCCATAGGTGGCGTCCTGGTATATGATATGAACGCAGGCTTTATCTGGTTTCCAGTGATAGTAATGGAAGCATTGGGAGCACCTGTTCTTGAATCACAGATAACTGAATTTATAGGAAATTATGCAGGAAATCTCGGGGGAATGTATGTTGGCGGGGCGGCAGGTGGAGCAGCAGGCGGGGCGGTAGCTGCTGGAGCAATGTTAATGTTTAGCAAGACACTAAGAATGATGCTAAAAAGGATGTTGGGA
>JALVAL010000070.1 GCA_027011205.1 Gammaproteobacteria bacterium | reverse complement strand
GTATAGGAGCATCCATCTTTATTTCTCTATCAATAGAGTTTAAATATAGTGATTGTATTCTATCAAATAAACAAAAACAACTTTATTGATAGATATTTTAAGGGATTTTTTGCTCTATCAAATAGGTTTACTCTATTGATAGTATTCAGATTAACTTTAATTGCTAAATACCCAGCATTTAGTAGTGGTACCGACATTGAGCAATATAAAGCGTTTTATCTTCTACCTTATAAACTAACCGATGTTCCCGATCTATTCGTCTGGACCAATAACCAGACCAGTTATGTTTTAATGGTTCTGGATCACCAATACCCTCAAATGGTTCACGTTTAATAGCCTTTATTAAAACATTGATACGCTTAAGGGTCTTCTTGTTTGTATTTTGCCAAAACAAATAATCCTCCCAGGATTTTTCAGCCCATGACAGGATCATTCTTCAATTAACTCTTTTTGAACAGACTTACCTGATTCAATTTCAGAAATAGCTTGATTTAATCGTTCTGCATTCCTGGGGCTTGCCATTAAATAAGCTGTTTCTTCATACGAACAAAAGTCTTCCAGGCTCATAACAACCGCTGGCAGGCCATTCTGGCGGGTTATCATTACTGGTGTATGATCTTCATTTACTTTGTTTAATGTATCAGCTAATTTTGTTCTAAAAGACGAATAACTCATTATGTTCATGGATGTCACCTTATTGTTTGTACTTATTATTGTACCTGTACTTATTATGGTACTCAAGTTTTAATAGCTAAACAAAACAGAATCTAATTAGGTTTTCTGTATGAATTTGGGGATTTTTTAGAGGTGAACAATTTTGGGTAATGAATTTCGTCGTTTTAAAGGAACTACACCCATTTAAATTGATAAAATATTAAAAAAACATTTGACATCATCGTCAATATTGACGATGATAAGAAGATGAATTACCCAGGTGGCAAAGCAAAAACATTCCAACATATTATTAATCATATTCCACCGCATAACACTTATATTGAACCTTTTTTAGGTTTAGGCTCTGTAATGAAAGCAAAAATGCGGGCAAAAACTGAGTATGGTGTTGATTTAGATAATAGAGCACTTAAATTATCAGGACTAAGCCAATTGGGCATACAACTTCTTAACGATGATGGCATATCTTTTCTTGAGAAATACCCCTTCCAAGGCCAGGAAGTAGTTTATTGTGACCCTCCTTATTTGCCGTGTACGCGAAAACAAAAGCGTGTTTACAAATACGATTTAAATGAAAAAGATCATATACGATTCTTAAATGTTGTTATAAAACTAAAAACACGAATAATTATCTCTGGATATGATAACAACCTATATCAAGAGTACCTTCAGGGCTGGAACAAATACCATTATTCTGCAAAAGCACACGATGGTTCCAGAGAAGAATGTATTTGGTATAACTTCCACAAACCTAAAAAACTCCATGACTATCGTTATTTAGGAACAAATTTTCGCGAGCGTCAAACAATTCGACGTCGTCTTGACCGAATGAAAAACCGAATAGAAGAAATGACAGCTCAAGAACGCTCTTTTCTATTAAACTGGCTACAAGTTAGAGAAAATTCAAATGCAGATTAAGACACATTATGAGGATGGAAAATATTTTGAATGTAATATTCCAGATGAAGACATCGAAGTCATGCCTGGTGTGCCATGGGGTAATGTGAGCCAACCATTCACACCTGCGTTCTGGCGACTAGCCTGCATAGCGAATGGAGCTATCTCTGACACAGCTCGTTATCATTTAGGAACATCACTAAAAGAAGAGGTTATAGCCTGCCTTCTTGGCGGTCATGGTGTTAAAGGTGAACTTGGATTAGCGGCATTTGATTATTTATGTAAAAAAAATATAGTAAATGAATATTACTCTGTCGAAGATATTGAGTTAATGTTGAGAGAGCCACTTGATATAGATGGTCGATTTATCAAATATCGTTATCCTAGACAAAAGGCAAAATACATTTTTGTAGCTCTCCAATATCTAAATTCTAATACTCCTCCCCTAGAAGGAGGAAAGAAACTTAGAGATTGGTTAACAGCAATCCCTGGAATAGGCTATAAAACAGCATCTTGGATTGCCAGAAACTGGCTAGATGCTACAGACATTGCAATTCTAGATATTCACATACACAGAGCAGGAGTTATTGCAGGAATTTTTTTACCTAATGACAACGTCGCGAAAGACTATCTTCGGATGGAAAATAACTTTGTTCAGCTAGCCAATGGTATTGGTATTCCAGCAAATGTACTAGATAACCAAATATGGAATGAACTTCGTACAGCACCTGCTACAGTACGAAAAATGCTAGAGGAAAAGAGTGTTGCTTCAGTTGATCGTTGTGGTTTACCTGCGTCCCACAACAGCAGCACCAACCGAAATTATAAGCTCTTTGCGAGTGTCCAATAAATTTATAAGCCATTCTTCAGCAGTCGTGCCAAGAGGGCAATAAGCAAGCTGAAATGCTTCTGCAAGCAACCCAAGAGTACCTAGTAAAACACCAGCTTCGCGAAGCACCAGAGTATCTGGGGTTTGATAATATTGTGAAATAAAGGAACGATCTACAACAAAAAGTAGTAATATTCCTTTATCAATAGTAAAAAATTCATTAGCTGAAGCACGTATATTTTTACACAAATCAAGGGAAGCTGGTAAGACTTCAGCCTTGTGTCCCTCTATATCATAAACCCAAGCTTCTTCATCTGGCCTCAAGACAATTGTTTTAACACTGGCTAGTGCCCCAGCAGTAGGGTATGGTAATTTAAGCCTGTTGGGATCAGAGAACGATGCAGTTTTTCGTTGAGCAAACCAAAGTAGCGTTGATATATCCTGAAGTTCCATTGCATTAAATTTATGACGTGATTTTCGTTTTTCAAGAATATTAAATAAATCGGTGGGTGGACAATAAAAATTCCTGGGCAAGTGAAATGTTTTACTAATATCCCCGAGAAATTGAACGGAGCCACTTTTTTTATATTTCGGCATAGCCAAGTTCTTTAACAACTTCACGATGCTTAATACACCCACGACACTGGCCACAAGCAATATTACTCGTGTGGCATGAATGTGACCATGCCAGTAATGAGAATGGTATATCAGAATTATTTACAAGCTCTACTGTAGTCATATCAATTGCTGGAGCTTCTACAATCATAGCTCCTTCTTGCATTGATAATAAAGCACTTATTTTATTAATAAAGTCTAAAGTGCCATCTCGCATATTAGAGTCAGTTTTAACTGAAGCTATTAGTAACCGTTCAACACCAAGAGGAATTAGGCGCATAGCAGCAAGGGTAATTAACATTTGATTTCGATATGGCCACCAATCACTAGCAGGAGCTTTGTTAATAGCAGGAGAGCCATTCAAATCACCTGAACCAATGACACTAAGATCAACAGAAATAACTAAATGTTCTATATTTAAACGATCTGTAAGTATTTGGGCTGAACGAAGTTCACCGTCATAAGGCTTTTGCCCATAATCAATTGTAATTGCTACTTCAGGTTTTTCCTTATAAGCCACGGCATAAGAATCCATCCCTCCAGACAAAAGCAATGCAGTTTTTTTCATGTAATAGCTTCCCATTGTGCATGATAGATTGCGCTTGCAAAATCCTTAAAGACTTTACAATTTGTACCATAAAGCATTTTCATTGATTCACTGCTGGTTTGCTCCCCAAATGCCACAATAGGAAGACCTTTCTTGACTGCATAGCCAACTTCAAATAGCGTTCCAGCATCAAGTCCATCACACAATGCAAGCATCACATCAGCATCTTCTATTCCTTGTATATCTGCAGGCACCACCTCATCTGCATCACCAAGACCTACATCATGATAAGGAGAGAAAACATTAAATCCAGCATTCATTAATGCTGTTCGTGCCTCTTCTATGAGCCATAATTGCCCCATAGTAAAAAAAGGTCCAGCAAGGTAAATATTAGCTTCAGTAGGTTTTTTTAAAGGGAGAAGAAATTTTAGTTTAAATTTTTTCTCAGAAAATGCATCTTCACAAATTGGAAGCTGCCTAGTTTCACAATATAAAGCTGCACCTTTTGATGCATATTGAGCAGCTTCAAGTGGTGTACTATTTTTCATTCCCCAAAAATATGCAAATACAGCAGAAAAAATATCTCCTGACCCTACTGACCACACTTTTTGGGTCATATATGCACCTACATGCTCTGTAGTTGTCCGAGTATAGATTTTAGCCCCATAAGCACCTGATTTAATTATAACGACAGAAGCATTATGTTTACTTAAAATAATGGCAGCAGCCTCATCAGAATCACATTTCTGGCTTAACATAAAAGCTTCGTTTCTGTTGAGGACATAGGCTAAATCTTGAGCTGTAGAACCATTTTTATCAAAAAAATCTGGATTTTCTGGATTCTGAGGATCATATACAACTTTATTTCCCTTAACAATTACCTGTCCTTCAAGCATACCAAATTGAAGTATTACATTATCTTTAACTTCGATTGTGGGTAAATTAGGAATTGGAAGTTGCGTTGGTTTGATAACTGGAGTGGAAAGACCATGATAATATGAAAAAGATACAATTTCAGGTATATAATATGGTTCCAGTTCAACTTTCCAAATATTTTTTATATGATACTCGATATCAGTACGCCTGTTCTCACCGACATAACTTGTTAGCTTAATATCTGAATCTAATTGACTAAGAGCAGCTGCTGCACGTCCACCACTTCCATAAATGACATCATCTTCTGGAAAAATAGTGCGTTCGTTATAGATACCTCCTATTATCCTCACCGTATTCCTCCCCTTTACTTGGCAGAGATATTAATTTTTACAAGACCATCCTGAATATCTCTCACAGTCGCAACATATTCATAACCAAGATTTATACATTCGATTAATCTTGCAATAGAAGACCAATTAATTGAGCCAATAGGATTCTGAGTATCTGGCTGTACAATGACGACAATATTATCACTTAATATCACATTTAATTTGTCTTTCACCTTAAGTCCATCTAATTCATCTTTTTGTGGTGAATTAATATCTGTATTAAAACTGATGGTTGCACAATTCTTTACTGGTTCATATGTGGCTCCCCCGCCACCGCCACCCATTCCTGACATGATTATCTCCTGTTTTTATCAGTTATTAATAGTTTATAAGAATAGTATACACTTCTTTCTACAGCGCATTAAATGCATATAGTTTTGAAACTATTTGTTTTAATTGACATACTAATCATAGCATACCGACTTATAATTATAAGTAGTTACGAACAAAATTAAGTCACTCAAATTAAGTTACTGAAAATGGAAATTAATCTCCGGATTAAAAAGAACACCAGTACTTATTTTTTCTTTAATCAAGCCTTTAGCAAATGATAATTTAATCCGCTTCAATGCCTTTGTTATATTTATGTGGTAGCAATACGCTCAAGTTGCTGATAGTAACTTGCAATTGAATCTACGTAATTTTTGGCTTCTACTTTCTTGCTATTTAGTATTTCATGAGAAAACCTGCCTGTATCATATCTGATGTGATTACCAACAAGGTCATACATATTTATTTCATAAATACTAAGAAGTCCTGCGATATTGTTTACAATGTGATCTTGGATTTCTTGAATATTTGAATTGGGCGTGACCGACAGAGCGCACATATAAGCATTTGAAATTACAAGATAGATCAAACCCTAATATGAAAAAAAGGCTCCATCAGTTATAGTTTTTTTGCTGAAAAAAATAACATAAAGGAACCTTTAGTGAAAAAGATAACCGACTTAAGTCATTATCGCAACAAAAAAATTGTTGATGAATGAAACAAAAAAGTTGGCAGACTATATGTTAGAGCAGTCAAAAGAAGGGACAGCCATTCACACAGTAGAACAAGGGATCTGGGACAAATTACTGACTATGGGCGAGTAAGCCCTTGGTTAGTTTGTTGCATTGCAAGGTGATGGTGGTATCGGTGAGCAAGTTGAATTAGACTCAGGAACAATAGTCAAACAACTGCCTAAACAGCAAACCCGTCTCTACCGTTCAATATTTGGCTTATATCATCTGGAACGTTCCGTTTATGGTACACGAGAAGGCCAAAAAGTTGAAGATGTTCAAAATGCTATTGATCTGATTGAATCAAATCGCATAGTCTGACCAGTTCATCCGTAAATTGTCTGGCATTCTTTACACCGTCCAGAGAAACGACTTTTTTCTGACTGATCCGATGCCTGTCAATTTGATCGATTAAAGATGAGAAGTCATGTTTACCCTCTCTGACTCCCTGGATTTGATTGGCTATTTCCTGTGTTTTCATAACCTTCTCCTGTATTTTGTCAGATTGTTTTAATGCTGATTTTTGAGCCTTGTCCAAAAGCTGGTAATGATGTTGCTTACGCCGACTTTTCAGCTTTGGAAGGTGATCCAGTGCTCCCTGCAGAGACTTAAAGATCAGGGTTTTTCCCTTTACTGTTTTTTTATATCGGCTACCCCAGGCCAGACAGATCAACCAGTCACCCAGTAGATCCTGAGTTAACAATATTTCATAAAAACGCTGATCGCTCTGTCTTTGCCAGTATTGGTACATAGCATTAAAGGCTTAAAGCCGTTCTTATTTCATTCATCTTGCTGATCTGTCCGTACTGAGTACCACGGCTGAAACCCTGGTGATAAAATGACATGATCCGTTCAATATCAGTTAAGGTGTAATTCTCCGGTACCATGCCATAACGTTCTGTGCCTTCATTGTCCCATATTTCAATATGGCCAGACTGCCTGACGGCTATATATTCATCATTTTGTAAAATAATCTGATGTTCATTTTCCAGAATAAGTTCCATGATTATGCTCCTTTATTACCCTTTTGTTTCTTCTGTTCAGGTTGTTTCTTTTGCTCAGACATCTGCTTTAACTCGGTTTGAAATGATATAACCCGGTTATTTAACTCATCAATCGCCTGGGTCAATTCCGCAATCTGGCTACTTTGTTGTGTACGCTCCTCTGTGAGCGCCTGATTACTGGCTTTGACCGCTCCCAGTTTGTTATTAAGTTCATTATTTCTTGTATTTAATGCTTTGTTTTCCTGTTCGCTGTCCTCCAGTTGATGTTCCATTGCTGATATTTTGTCTCTCAGTTCCTGCAGCTGCTCTTCGCGTACTTCCAGCATTTCGGATTTGGCTTTAAGATCACTTTCTAGTGTTGCACATTGATTCTGAACTTTAATCAGTTCGGATTTGGCCTCTTCTGCTTCTGCTTGTACTTCCTGTTTGAAACCATCAAACTTTTTCATTTGCTGCAGTTCAATCATCTGCCAGGCTCGAACCGCATATTCCAGAGCCTCTCTGGGGATCTCTATCTGCTCCCCTTCAATATCCACCATTTTTTTCTGCTGGTACACCAGGCTGATGTCCTTGGCGACAATTTTGAGATCAGAAGCGATGGAATTAAGGTTACCGGGATACTGGTGTTCCAGGAATTTTGTCTGGATAGGTCTGGCTGTTGGAAATGTCCCTGTTTGTTCCATGTGTTCGATGGCAAACTGTCTGACCCGCTCCAGACGTTCCAGTGATTCAGCTCTGACGGTTTCTGCCATGCTCAATGTACTCCGGTGATTGATTAATTCTTCCTTATTGAAGCACAGTATAGAACAATTTATAATTGAAAACAAGATACAAAAAACATAATACATGATACAGTTGTTGATACCTAATTTTAGAGGCGCACTATCATTGAAAATAACAGTGACAACAATAATGGTAGTCAAACATGCTATATACCATTGCAATATACCGTAAACTATATACAATAGGTGTATAGCAAGGTGTTTTATATGAGGTGATAAATGGCTACTGGTTCTGTATTTGTAAACAATAGAACTCAGGCGGTACGGCTTCCTGCTGAGACTCGTTTTCCGGATAACGTAAAAAAGGTGGTTGTTCGGGTGTTAGGTAAAGAGCGAATATTAACGCCCGTTGAAAACACCTGGGACAGTTTCTTTCTTTCAGAAGATAAGGTTAGTGATGATTTTATGTCTGAGCGAGCCTCTCAGGAACAGTCCGATAGAGAACCACTTTAATGCTAAAGTACATGCTTGATACCAACATTGCTATTTATGTCATTAAGCGGCGACCCATTGAAATGTTGAAAACCTTTAATCAACATGCAGGTCAACTTTGTATCAGCTCAATTACTTTGGCAGAATTATTACATGGAGTAGAGAAAAGCCGATTTGTGGAGCAAAACCTTAAAAATGTTGAAAGTTTTATATCACGTCTTGAGGTTTTAGAATACGGTTACAAAGCCGCTTCTCATTATGGTGATATTCAGGCTGATTTAGAGCGCAAAGGCATCTCTATTGGTGTTAATGACTTACACATAGCAGGACATGCCAGAAGTGAAGGCTTAATTATTGTAACGAATAATGTCCGGGAATTTGAAAGAGTCCCTGGTTTACGTTTAGAAAACTGGGTTAAATAGGATATTGGGATTCGCATTGAACCATGGATTATTCAGACTATACTACGATTTATCAGCAGTACAATTTATAATTGTAAAAGGTGGATCAGATGACAGTATTTGAAAAGAACCAATATAAGTTACTGGCTCTAAGCAGTGCCATCTGGTTACCGGTCGTATTTATACTGACTCCACCAATGAGTCCGGGACTGTTTATTATGTTAATCGCTTCCGGAGCCTGGTTCAGCAAGGGTTCAGTGGAAGTGAGTTACTATTACAAAGCCAATTTTGAACAGGCTCATTTAAGCTGGTCACAATGGCTACTGGCAGCACTTCTTGTTCCGGTCTGGTTCTGGTGTCTGAACTATAGAAAGCCTTATTAACTCATATATTATATAACGAAGGTGGATTATGAGTACTAAGTTTGCCCAATTGGAATTAATGGATTCGGTAAATTTTTATAAATTGGAATACGAAGCACCTGGACTGAGAATTTATTGTGGAAGCCTACCAATTAAAAACCATTGATGATTTAATAGAAGCACAAAAATCAGATGAACGCCTTGAGCTTATTAATGGTGAGATCATTAAACGCCCCATGGCTCGTGCAGAACATGCTTTTGTGCAGACCTGGATTTCTGGTGATTTAAACCCTTATATAAGGAAATCCGGATCAGGTGGTTGGTGGATAATGTCAGAAATCAGCGTTCAGTACAATGAACATCAATGCCCGGTACACGATATTGCCGGGTGGCGTAAAGAGAGGCTGCCACAAAAACCAAAAGGTATTATGAAAATGACTCCTGACTGGGTTTGTGAAATTGTTTCTCCCGGTCATGTGGCAAAAGATACTGTGACCATTTTTAATATTCTGAAAGAATATAAAATCCCTTTCTACTGGATAATCAATCCGGAAGAAAAAGTGCTCACCGTGTACCAGTATTCAGAAGATACCTATAAAGTCCTGGTATCCGTACAAAATAAAGGCAAGGTCAGACTGGAACCTTTTACAGAAATTGAATTTGATCTAAATTATCTTTTTGGCGATTAAACGACTAAGGATTATACTAATGGATGAGAGTGAAGAGAGTTTAATTGATTTAATAGATGTTTATGTCTATCCGGATGGCGACGTTTATGAAGAAGAAGAACCACCTTCCTGGAAGTCGGATGATTATGAGATCCGCAAACAGGGAGCCTGCGGACAATGTGGTGAACCCATTGTACCGCACTATGGTGAGCCATTTGCCAGCTGTCAGTGTGGTACTCAGGAGTGGTACAGGTAGAAAATATGATTGATTATAAAAAATACATTACCATTAAAGCCGGGAAAAGATCAGGGAAACCCTGTGTGCATGGCTTGCGAATAACAGTGCTGGCATTTACAGCACAAAGAGATATAGTTACCACCTGGCTTATTAGTGCATGAAACTTTTGATAGTAAAAATTGAGAATATATGAATAGCGCAAAAGAAGAAGTACAGTTATTACTGGAAAAGCTACCTGAAGATTGTACTCTGGAGGATGTTCAATACCATTTGTATGTTACAGAAAAAATCCAGAAAGGAATAACCAGAGCAAATACTGAAGGTACTTTAACCCAAAGAACCCAAGAGAAGTAGAGGAAAGAAATCATGGGCGAAGTCAGAGGGGATTTTACATTAACAAATCCTGCCAATGGAAAATCAATTCAGCTTGATGCTCTGGTTGATAGTGGTGCCGTTGTATCAATCATTGGTAAAGATGTTGCCGAGGCTATTGGCTTAGTCGCAGACAGTAAAGCCATTGTGTATTTGGCCGATGATTCAACCACTGAAATGGAGCGAGTCAATGTTGTCGCTTTTAAATTTAAAGACCGTACAACAGGTAATCCTGTTCTGATCAGTGATTATGGTGTTGAACCATTAATCGGTCAAATGGTGTTGGAAGGATTAGATTTATTAGTGGACTGTCCAGGGAACAAAGTTACAGTCAGACCTAATTCTCCGGCCTACCCTTCATACAAAGCAAAATAGGAAAAACTATTAATGGAATATGCAGGATATAACAAATAGGATGAATTATGACACTTAAACTCGGTGTAAATCAATTTATTCATCATAAGGAAACAATCATGAAAAACAAAACAAAATACCGGCTTTTTAAATTATTGCAGTGGTCACTGCGTCTGGGACTGGTTATGACGGTTCTGGGATTTGCTGTCTCAGGCATTATTATTGCTTTGGATCTCAGCCCGTTTCGTGATCCCGATCCGTTCTGGCACCCAGCCATTATCCTGGGACTTTATATCGGCACTTATGGACTGTACCTCTTTGGGGGGGCATTTGTACTGTTTCTTATCAAGGGTCTGGCATTTTCTGTCCATATCCATCGAACCACCATAGAACAGTCGGTTGATTCCTTTGGTAAAAAAATCACTGTTATGGGCAATGCCCTGTTACCGGTTATGGGGCTTGTTGCCAGGGAAATGGTACTGGGCTGGGCTAACAGTGATAATAGTGAAGAAGTTGAGCAAGATAGTTTCGGTTATCTATGGTCAGAAAGCCAAGGACATCTCTTCACAGACAAATATCACTATTAGCTGAACTATTCAAGCTTTCATGTAATAAAACTATAACTCACAAAGCCAACAGTCAATATTAGCTGTTGGCTTTGTGAAAAGAATATTATTGTTATTTCATACCTTTTCGCTCCTGATTAATACCCGATTCAATCATTCCACCACCTTTTTGGGCAGCTGACTTACCAGAGTGATTAGCATTACCAGCAGCCTCAATGACACCACCCACACGATACCCAGCCATAGTAATCACCGTGGATAAAATTACCGGCCCCATAACATACCAGGCACCTATCACATAATCTAGCACATCATCATTAATCGACAGAGCCTCTGCAGCTCCCAGTGTTAAACCATTAACAAAGCCTGCCGTGGACGGTAATATGGCTGCCTGTAATGAAGCATCCATCCAGTCTCCGACATCCCAGATAACCGGCCAGAATTTAACAGACACTATCAGAGCCCCCATAGTCAGTGTTTCCTTTACGCCATATTGTGAAAATATCAGAAGAAACGGTAAAAATATCACCAGTCCGGCCAGTACAAAGGCCTGCACATAGGGCATCGCTTTTTTCAGGATCGCAATCGCAGGGTAAAACACCAGATTGGCCAGTCCGGTACCGACATTGGCCACACCCTCTGCCGCAACATTCACTTTACTGCGGCTACTGCCAAACGGATTTATCAAGTTCCACAGGTTCCCAAGCCCTGTTCCCACTGAATCTTGCGGATTGGTGATGGTTTTAACATCACTGACATCAATCAGTGAACGAATAATCAAATCATCCGCCTCTGTTGGCGTACCATTAAATCCAGGCACATCATCCTTAAAACTTTGAATAGTGAGCTTCATATTATTCCACCAGGTATTATCATAAGTGCTGATGATTTTGCTTCTGAGACTGTTTTGATACCAGTCTTTACAATAAGGTCGTCCCCACTGTGGCTTTGGTGGTGAACCATTCCACCAACCTTTATCAGCCCCGTTTTCATCAAACGGAAATCCCTTTACGGGATAATCTGGCTGAATGGAATCATAATAACCAGATTCGGATAAAAAGAATTTAGAACCCAGCCAGCCCGCATCTCCGGCCTGTTGTTGCGCCTTGGTATAATTTGACGGGGTGTTGGCATCAAACTTCGCCCGGGCCTTTTTATAACAACCGTGATAAAAATTACCTATTTCCTGACGCACAGCCGGATCCTGGATCTGATTGGTTTTTAATTGATAACTGGTTTCCGAGATGCTGCTCTTGCAGGGGATTTTAACCCGAACCCCATCCGTAATACTCTGGCTAACCGCAAATACCGCTGCCCAGAATACCGGGATTTTTGCAGTTAAGCCGCCCATACTGGCACTGGTAAAGGTATCATCCAGTGTCGTTCCGGTTCCCGAACCGGAGGTTGCCTTGCTTATCATTGCTGCAACTGAACTACCCGGTGTGCAGGTTCGCTGATTAAACTTCATGTTCCCCAGACTCAGATTGATGGTCGGTACGCCTGCCAGAGTCAAAACCGCTGTACCAATAAAAAGTTTCATTTCCAGATAGGCCAGTACCCGACTGGCATTCATCTTATGACTACCCTTTTCCCGTGTTGATGTATAGGCTTCATACAAATAAAACCCGAACGGTATATAAACAATCCCCATGTTCACAAACACATCCCAGAGCGTGTTATACATACCCCAGGCAAAAAACTGTAAAAATAATTCAGTAAAACTCCCTGCACTCATTACGATCTTCCTTTTTTTCTCAGTTGAACAAATAACCCAGTAAATTTTGATTGATCATCAGTTCAAAAAATACAAACCAGCCCATAATCGGCCATCTGTGTCTGATAATATTATCCCTGTCATCATTGTGCATCTTAAAAACCCTGGATAACCAATGAATAAATGATGCCCATTTCCAGAAAACAAGTATCAACAGGGAAACTCTAAATGCTGTAAATGTCCACTTTTGTTGTTCAAAAAACAGCTGTACCTGGGCTAGTCCTTCTGCTGAATCCAGCCCTGTCAGTTTAAGAAAAAAGTACATAAAAAAACCGGTAACAAGCAAAAGCCCCACGGTTAAGAGTAAAAATTTGCCCATAGATTTCATCATAATCATAATCCTGTAAAAGCACTCATTATTTCAGAGTGGCTTCCC
>JALVAL010000069.1 GCA_027011205.1 Gammaproteobacteria bacterium | reverse complement strand
GTTCATACCTTCACTGTCATTTAAAACCGAATCTTTTTTCCAGCGATGATTTTCTTCCAGGGTATGCTGCATACTGATGGTTACAGCCTGATTAAGCAACTGGCCTAAAGGAGATTTTATCTGTTCTGGCTGTTCGCTCTGATCCGCTATAGCCTGTACAACCCTGCTGTTAATTTCCCAGCTTTGAGAGATTAATACTGAAAATCGCCGGGATATACTGAGTATTTGCTGCATAAAATGAATTGAGCAGGGTACCTGATTAAAATCTTTAATACTGTCCATTTTCTTTATCACAATCGTCATGCCAAGATTATGCAGTAAACCACCAAGATAGGCCTCAAAAGGATCCAGCTTTTGTTGTTGTGCCAGAAGCTGACACACTTCGGCTGTTTTTATAGAATGCACCCAGATTTTACTGCCCGAATGCTTTATAAAATGTCCGCCTGTAAATAGCATAATAGGTTTTAAAGCCGTTTTCATTATCACTTTACGAACTTCAAGCAAACCCAGCTGCATCAGTATGTGTTCCAGTTTGTCATCACTGGCCTGCAAATTAAAACGTGAGCTATTAGCCAGCTTAATAATTTCTACCAGTAAAACTGGATCCTGGGCAGTTAATTGAGCAACCTCTTTCCAGTTAAAATCATCCCCTCTTAGCAAATGTATCAGTTTTGGCGTAATAACCGGCAGGCGTGGAATTTGTTCCGCCAGGGATTGGTTATTTTCCTGCAGGCTATTACCCAGCAGCATTAGAACCTGCTGTTCAAACTCATTTAATTCCAGCTCCAGCAGCGAATTAACACCGATCAAATACTGATAATAGGTTTGTTCCAGTTCATGATAATATGCCTTTTCATGCCAGGAGATATCTGATTTATGTACAGATTGTTTTGAAGCAGGCTTAACGGCTCTGTTTAATTGAGAGTCAGAGGTTTTATTATTTTTGGAAAATAATGTTGTGATAAATGTAAACAGTGCCATAGATAATTATGTTAACCGTGCCATAGATAATTAAGGAAATTAAACACCGCCACTATGAACCACTTCATAATAGATTTTTTCCAGTTCATTTTTATGTTCAGTTTCTTCCTGGGCCAGAAAAGTAAAGGTGTCTTTTAAAGGCCCTTCAGGTGCATTTTCTGCTAAGGCATGATACTGATCCATAGCTGCCTGTTCACGCCCCAGAGCGTATTGCAAAATAGTTTGATCATCTGGATTATCACCCAGTTCGGGTAGCTGAATACAATCGGAAAAACGCTTGTTGCCTGGCGGCGTGCTTATTTCCTGTTTAATTTGCTGTTCTACGGCCGGATCATTGGCCAGCGTTTTAAACAGATCATAATGCGCCTGTTCTTCAATTACCAGCTCATCCACCAGAAAGCGAATTCGCTTACTGACTTTAGGTGCCAATGCAGCATAAAAATCCCTGGCTGTACGCTCAAATTCCGTAGCCACCTCAAGGATCTCCTGCAACGTACTGCAGGAGCTGAGTTTATCTTTGCCTGAAATTGAATCTGTCATATTTAAAACTCGGTTGTTAAATGAAATATCAGTGTTGAGCGTTCAGCTGAAAATCTTAAAAACTTCAGAACCCAGGTTAAGATAAATAAGCAATTATTTTACAGAAACTTAAGTGTACGTTCTTCTGCTCTGGCTCTTTCTGAACGCTCAGCGCTGAACGCTGAACGCTTTATTAATACTCTCTGCCACGCGGTGTCCATCTGCTACCGCATGAACCACATCCGGCCCGTTAACACAGTCCCCCGCAGACCATAACCAGTCTACAGAAGTAGCCCCATCTTCAGCAACTTTCAGACGTCCGCGCTGCCACTCCAGCTGTTCTGTTAATTGTTCACCCAGCAATTCCATTTCTGCCATCTGTCCAATGGCTTCAACAACCATTTCAACGTCATAAAGCTGTTCATCTGATTCATCATACTGAGGTGCAAAACGACCATCAGCATCAAAGACAGACTCTACTCGCCAGGTTTTTAAAGCTTTTATTTTACCATTTTCCAGCACCACTTCCTGTGGTCCCCGAGAGGGAATAATAGTAATACCCTCTTCCAGAGATTCTTTTATTTCCACATCATCCGCTGGAAAATTTTCCAGCGCATCAATTGCAGTAATGGTCATATTAACCTGATTATACTGCTGTTTCTGATAGCGGGCCAGGGAACGACCGATATCCATAGCCACATTTCCTCCACCAATAACCACAGCGGAATGAGGCACTTTAAAATCCAGATCTTCAGCGGTATTCATATCATCCCGTACACTGCCGATTCTTCTTAATAACTCAACGGCACTATGTACATCTTCATGCTCAGAGCCTGGGATACGGGTTGAACGACCAGATTGCAGGCCAATAGCCAGAATGACCGCATCATAATCCTTATGCAATTGTTCCATACTGATATCTTTACCAATACGGATATTGTACTGGATGCTGACTCCCATAGAGACGATTACATCCACATCTCTGTCCAGCATATCATCGGGCAGACGATAGTAAGGAATACCATAACGGGTCATACCGCCCGCTTTGGCCAGAGCTTCATAAACCTGAACTTCATGCCCCTGTTTAACCAGGTCAAATGCTGCCGTTAACCCCGCTGGCCCAGCACCGATAACAGCAATCTTCTGACCGGTTTTCTGATCTGTTTTTTTTCGCGCAGCTATTTCCTTAATGCGTTCATGTGGAACAGCATCCATGGCATATCGTTTAAGCCAGCGTATGGCAATAGGTTCACTACCCTGGGGTAAACCGGCCTGATTTAGAGAACAGGCCGATTCACAACGATGGGTACATACCCGTCCACAGACATGAGAGAAAGGATTGCTTTCATACATCCATTCAACTGCTTCTTCTACATTACCCTTCCAGATAGCCCGAATATATTCCGGCGCATGCATATGCGTTGGACAGGAATCATGACACATGCCGCATTGCACACAACGGGAAGCTTCCAGTATGGCCTGTTCAGGTGTAAAACCATTGACTATCTCGTCAAAATTATCCCCCCGCTCATCAGGCGTCATTTCTCCCATTGGCAGACGCTTTCGATCCAGCAGATCATTGGTTTCGGTTTTAGTCCAGCCTTTTTCTTCAAAGGTGCCATGCATGCCTTTTTCCTGTGGCAGAACAAAATAGCTGTCCACTTCATCACCATTACAGGTATGCACATATTCACGGGACAGTTCTATAGCACCCACCGGACAGATATCCACACATAAAGCACACCAGCAGCAGCGGCCATAATCGATAGCTGGACGTAAATTACGGATCCCGTTAACAGGATCTTCTTTTAAATGCGGGATTTTAACCATGGTAATGGCAGCATTATCACAAATTTTCTGACAGGTGCTGCAGCCAATACATTTTTCCATATCATTAAGATGGAAACCACGATAGATTTCTGCTGCAGGTCTGGGTCCAAGGGGTTCGGTAACTGGTTTGCGAGCAAAAAACTGCAGATTTTTAAGGGGGTTTAAAACACTGCCCAGATCGTCATATTTTATTTTTTTCATTAGCGATCCACCTCGGGAGGACAGGCATCCAGTGAAAACATAATTTGTGCCACATCTTCTATTCTCTGACCCACGGACATATTTTCCAGCACCTGAACTGCATGCATGGATGAAGCACCTCTAACATGAACCCGATAAGGTTTATCACCGCCATCTGAAACCGTGTAATAAGCCAGCTCACCCTTGGAAGATTCCACCCGGCAATAACTTTCACCTTTGGCCACATTCCACGCCAGTGGATTAGGGATGGGTGAACGAACAGGGCCTTTAACTGAAGGCAGGTGCTTAATGATCTGTCTGAGTATGCGTACACTCTGGAACAGTTCATCGCGACGCACCAGTATTCTGGACAGACAGTCACCGGCAGATTGTACTGGAATATCAAAGTCCAGTTGCTCATAAATTAAATAGGGATCATCACGACGCACATCAAACGCCAGACCCGTGGCTCTGAGGTTTGGGCCGGTTACTCCCCACTCCAGAGCCTGCTCCTGATTAAGGACACCAATATCTCTGGCACGTTTGACAAAGACCTGGTTGGTAAATAATAAATTATCATAGTCATTCTGACGGGTTTGCAGATAATCCAGATAGTCACTTAAACGATCCAGAAAACCATTGGGAATATCACGACGAACACCGCCGGGAATATTATAAATATGGTAAACCCGTCCGCCAGTAAGTTCTTCAAATAAATCCAGTGCCAGATCCCGATCAGCCACTCCCCAGTAACTGGGCGTGTACATTCCAGTTGTAGCCGCATGGCCGCCAAAGGTAAATAGATGCGAAGCAATTCGGGACAGCTCCAGCTGCATCACCCGGATCCACTGAGCCCGGAGCGGCACTTCGGTCTTTTCTATGTCTTCAACAGTCAGTGAATAAACCACTTCCATTGGCACAGGATCAGGAACACAGATCCGCGGCACAATAGCCAGATTCTGAATCCATAGACGACCTTCCATTAATTTTTCAAAACCACGATGCAAATAACCGGCATCGGCCTTGCCGGAAATAACCCGGTCACCATCCAGTTTTAATTTAAAGGCATAGTTCCCTTCAATACCCGGATGGTTAGGGCCGATAAACAGTTCGTATTCATCACTATTGGGAAGACTGACTACCTGATAGTTTTCCGGCCTCATAAACGAATATCCTCCGGCCTGATAGCAATACCACCGCCCTCTTCCTCTATATCCTGTAACCACTGAGGATGATAATCCGCCCAGTTAAAGGTATCATTAACATAGGCCTCAGCATCAAAATCCTTTCGCATTGGCGGCGGACCATTCCATTCGGTCAGAATAAATTTTTCCATATACGGACTGCTTTCAAAATAAACACCGAACATTTCATAGATATCACGTTCAAAAAAAGCAGCGGGTTTGTAAATATCATAAACGGATACATAATGAGCAAATTCTTCCGCGGAATTACGGGGAATTCGGGTATGCGCAGATAATAAGGATTTAGCTTCATAAGACCAGCAGTGATACACCAGTTCAAATTCCTCATCACCGGGCCAGTCCACACAGGAGATAGCGGACAGATGCACATAAGACGCCTTACCTTTAAGTAGTTCAAGTAACGCAGGCAGTGAACTGGCAGGCACATCCACCCGTACTCTTCGCTCACTTTTCCGAGTGACTTCTATTTCATTAATTTCTGAAAGTAAGGCATCCAGCCAGGCATTTATTTCATCACATTTCATACAGGTTTATCTCTGAGATCATAACTTAATCCGCATTTTGTAGGGCTCCAGAGGCTGCTGGTGCTGTTCCAGTATTCTGCTATGTTCACCACAAGTCTGTTCAGTTTCCAGCCCATAATGACGGGCTTCACCAATAATGTCGGTAGGTGTCTGCCAGTCGTTTCCAAATAAGTGCTGCTGATTCCCCAGATAGTGATCATAGCGTTGGAAATAGTCTTTCCAGGCAATACCTTTGCCGTTTTCAATATTTCCCATAAGACGCCGTAAACCTTCAATCACCGCCTCAGGACGCGGCATACAACCGGCAATATAAACATCTACCGGTAAATACTCATTAAGCACCTTTGCGGTTGCATAACTTTGCCAGTACATGCCGCCATTCACCGTACAGGAGCAGATACCTATCACATATTTAGGTGACTGCATCTGCTCATAGGTCAGAATAACTCTTTTTAAAGTTTTGACTGACACATAACCGGTAATCAATAAAATATCAGCCTGACGTGGTGTCACCATGGGCTGAATACCCAGGCGCTCCATATCAAAACGAGAGGTCATAGCCGGAGGCAGTTCAATGGCACCGCAACCGGTACAATAATGCAGCATAAACATGGAACGGGACTGGCAGAATTGTACCAGCTCATCAAACACCCCCGCTAAAGGATTGGTGCGTTTTTTTCCATTTTGTGCATTAACAGGAATATTTCCAATTTTGCTCATTTTGATACCAGATTTAGTTAACTACTTTACATTCTATTGAATCAGGTTATTACATATAAATATCACCCGTGCCTGAAGCAGGGATTTACTTTCAAAAGACGCCGTAAATACTTCCAAGTAGGCCTCGATGCGGCATCCACTTTTAAAACCAGTACCTCACTCCAGCTACTCGGAATCAATTTCAAATTTCACTCACATATTTTATTTACAATACAAACGCGATTCCGATTAACGCCACCATCACCGGCCACTTCCACATAATGCGTACCATATCCTCTGTTCTATAACGAGGGAATACCAAAGCAACACTCATGGGAATTGCAACAACGATAAATATTTTTACCAGAAACTCAAACCAGTTTGCTCCACCGCCCAGGAACAACGAGGTATATAAAACACCTGCGGTATACAACTGGAAGGTCTGCATAACAAACAGGCCGCCCATATATTTACCGCTCATTTCCACCATAGGTCCGGTAGCAATTTCTGCTGGTGCTACATAAATTTCAAATGGCTGTTTGCCCATCATTCCCTGCAGGGCAAACAGCCCGGCGACCGCCAGCAGCGGCATTTCAAAAATACCCCATTGATGTATCTGCTGATATTCAATCATACCTACCAGAGAAGTACTTTGATAATGAGTGGCCACGCCAAAGACCACAATAATAAAGGGAATATCATAAGCCAGCATAGCGGTCAGGGCACGGGAAATGCCTATAGAACCATTGGGGTTGGCACATTGACCAACACCTAATGCCAGACCAAGAGAGGGTACCATTAATACATATGACAGGGTAATGATTCCACCCTTATCTGCAATACCGTCCATGCCGGGAACCGGTAAAAAAATTTCCGCAGCAACATAACCACCGACCGCCATAACCAGACCAATATCATGGATCAGGCCATGGGAAATCTGGGTTTCCTTACCATACAGTTTAACAATATCATAAATGGGCTGAAGCAGAGGGGGGCCAATACGACGCTGTAACCGGGCAGCAATTTTACGATACATGAGTACCATTGCCAGTCCGACAACAAAGGCAATAAACGGCATTAACAATAATTCAGCTAACAATTCAGTTACCGAAGTCATTTTGACATTCCTCCCTGCAGGCCCTGCACCAGTACCGGTGCGCTACCATCAGCTGACATGATGTACCATAATGCCAGCATAACAATTGCAGCAACCAGCATAGCCGGTTGAGAAGAACGGTAGAAGTTTTCTGATAACTGAGACATAAAACTCACCAGAGACACCAGAGCGTACTCCAGCTTGATAAAGATATTGCGATACCAGCCGCCTATCAGATGCATTAAACCGGCATAAAAATGATTGCTGTAATGATAGCGCACTTTGGATGTCAGAAAATGCCCTCCTGCATAATTATCATACTGATGAATATGTTTTGATTTGCCGCCCAGGAAATAAAATATTATGGCACCGACAGCAAAGCCATAGAACATAACCCCGGTTACCCAGATCATATTCAAACCACCCTGAACCAGTTCAATACCGCCCAGATTGTGCTCAACAGGTGCAATACCTATAGCGATTTGCGCCGCTGCAACCCAGTCCAGAACCACTCCCGGCATAACACCGGTGGCAAATATAATAATTGCCAGCCCCAGCATTGGGATCAGCATACTTAAAGGCGCTTCACGAACGTCCTGATGTTCCAGTCGCAACTGTCCCAGAAAAGTATTATGAACCAGTTTATAAACTGAAAGGATGGTACCCAGAGTGCCTATTACTGCAGCTACAAATAATAAGGGTTGACCATCCAGCAGCAGAGCACGATATATCAGCCATTTTGAAACAAATCCATTCATGGGAGGTATTCCAGCCAGACCAATAATACTGACCACCATTACCATAAAGGTTAAAGGCATCTGGGTAACCAGACCACCCAGCTTACTGAAATTAGAAGTACCGGTACGATAAATGACCGCTGTCACGGTCATAAACAATGCAGCCTGATAAGTCGCATAATTAAAGACATGCATGATGCCGCCGGCTGTGCCAATGCTGTCTGCAATCATAACGCCCAGCAACATATAACCACCCTGACCAACACCATGCCAGGCCAGCAGATAGCGGGCATCATTCTGTTTTAAGGCAATATAAGTTGGAATAATCGTCGTCAAAGCCCCAACCCAGGCCAGAGCATTCTGCATATCCAGAAAAGTATAGGGTATTTCTATGGCGGCCACTCGGGTTAAACCAATAATCTGCACAATAACCAGTATCAATGCGTAAAGCCCCATCCGGGCAGAAATAGCACCCATGAAAACAGCTCCTGCTCCCGGTGTTTCAGCATAGGCCGTTGCCTGCCAGAGATGAAATGGTATAACCCCCATTTTAATGCCAAAGCCAATGGCATACAGGCTGACCAGCACAGCTATCTGGCTGTTGTTAAGTTGTGCCATTCCCTGCATAACCTGTACATAATCCAGAGAGCCAGTCATGTTATAAGTCATGGCAATAGCCATTAAGATAGCCATAGCACCGGCCATGGCATAGACAATATATTTAATAGCGGCTTTACGGGCCACTTTATCAGGGTTTAGTGCCATCATCATAAAGCTCGCCCAGCTGACCAGTTCCCAGCCGATAAAGAGCGATAACAAATCCCCGCTGGCCAACAGCACCAGCATGGACAGTACATTCAGGATCAGAGCCACCTGTAAAAGGCCATAAGCCTCTTTAGAATGTTCCTTACGATATTTATCACCCCAGGCTCCACTCATAAAAAGCGCCGTAAACAATGCAACAACCAGGGTAATTAAAGCAAAAAACCAGGACAAAGCATCAAAACGCCATTGCAGAACCTGTCCCAGAACATTCACCGTAAAACTGGAATAAACGGCTTCACCGCCATAACCAAGCGCTGACATTTTAATTAATAGTACCGTGGCCAGCACATACACCACTACAGAAAACTTACTGATAAAAGCAAAACGTCGCAGTACAATAATGGCGACACTGGCCAGCGCAGTAAACAGTAATAAATCGTCTAATACACTCATTTTATGCTTTGCATCCTAACCGTGTGGATTTGAGGAAATACCGTAGAAATATAATAATTTCGATCGCTTAACTGATTGGCCAGAGACAGTAGTTTGTCACTGGCAGGCTGTAATTGCAGCACAATAGCTATTAACATGGCAGCCACTGAGGCGGCAATGGCAAGCCCCCATTTTGAATGCTTCTGTACTACTTTGATATTAGAGTCATCAACGATATTAGAGTCATCAACGATATTAGAGTTATTGACAGCAGGCTCATCATTGTCTTTACGGTACATAATCATTACTATTTTAAATAGATAAGCCATTTCAATAACCATGGCCAGGGGCACTATAATCATACCCAGGGTATAAATAAAACCATCCTGTGACGACAGACCAACCATTAATAGATATTTTGCCCAGAATCCCGGTAATGGTGGAATTCCCAACAGCGATAAAATTAAAACTATAAACAGCAATACTACAAAAGGTGAACGTCTGGCAACTCCTGACAGATTTTCAACAGCACCGCGCCACCCGGTTGCCAGCATAAATAAGGCCGGCTTTACTAGCATATGATGCAGAGCAATGGCTATACCGGCCATCATACCCATTTCTCCGGGAATGGAAAAAGCCAGAAATATCAGCCCCAGCTGCCCGATAGAAGAAAATGACAACATTCGGACAAAATCTCTTGACCGCCAGGCCACCAGTTCACCGGTAAGCACACCTAGAATACCCAGCATGCCCATTAGCTGTAATGCTTCAGGCTGTGGGAATAACAGGATCAACAGGCGTACAATAACAATGACTGCCAGCTTGGATAACAGCCCGGCCATTAATGCTGCCAGGTTACTACTGACAGAACCATACACTTCCGGTACCCAGCTATTGACTGGAAACAACTCAGCCTTCACACCCATGCCGGTAAGGATCAGAGCAAAAGAGGCCAGCCCCAGCATATTATTGAGTTTTTCCGGAGCCAGAAGTGACAGATGAGCCAGATTTAAAGTACCTGTCTGGGTATAAATAATCGCAATACCCAATAACATCATTACCGAGCCCACACTGCCCATCAACAGATATCGGAATGATGCAGCAACAGCAGATACCCGTCCCTGAATTGCCACCAGACTATAGGAGGCAATGCCCAGTAATTCATAAAACACATAGATATTAAACAGGTCTCCGCTGAGGATCAGGCCGGATGCTGATGCAGTCAACAGCATCATCAGAGAATACTCTCTAATGGATGTAGCCCGATGCCATGGCCAGAACAGCAGCACCATTACCGGAACAGCCAGAGCAAAAAACAGTGAAATCTGATCCACATAAAAATTAATACCCAGCGGTGGTAAAAAACCGCCAATGACTATAGAAACAGCCTGACTGTCAATCTGTCCGCTCTGGCTCCATACATTAAGAATAATTCCAATTGAAATGAATAGCACCGACAGCCCCAGGGTTCGGGCAACGACTTCGGAGCTACGCGCCACAACCGGCATAAGAAATGCGGCCAACAGTGGCAATACCACCAGTAGAACAATGTTATCCATTATTGTTCATCCTTATGATTTGATAGCTGTCTTTCACGTCCACTGGCCAGACTGACAGGGCTGTGTGCACTGACAGGCGTGGCAACACCGGATTGAACAGCCAGATCAAATTCCAGCTGCTCTCTGATTTTAAGCATATTTAATGTGCCGTATTGAGCCTTAATCCGCAGGATCATTGCCAGTCCCAGTGCCTGAACCCCCACCCCAATTACAATAGCGGTTAATACCAGTGCCTGCGGCACCGGATCATTCATAACAATAGCGGATAGATTAGACAGTTGTTCCGGTAGAATAACAGGGGCAACACCAGCAAGACGAAAACCTGACAGGATTAGCAACAGGTTCACCCCTGATTCAAGTATGACCAGTGCCAGCAGCATACGAAAGACATTATTTAGCAATAATAATCCAGTCAGTCCAATAATAGACAGTCCGATTGCTCCACTATACAAAACCACCTCAATTGCAGGCATAAACACTTCTTCTCAATTTATTTCCTGTTAATATCGTCAGCATCAGAGATATTCGTTTCAGACAATTCCGGTACCTCGGAAACCGTCACCAGCAGTCCAGCCAGTTCAGAACCCACTTTTAAACCGACTGCCAGATAAAGTAAGGGTAAGCTACCTGCTGACCATAAGGAACCCAGAGGACCGGTACCTAAAAATGAATCAAAGATGGGTTGTAAAAAAGGCTGGTCATAAAACATGGCCCATAGACCTACCAGAATAAAGCCGCTGCCGGCCAGACCTTCAAGCAGGGTAATAACACCATGCTCAATTCGAGTGCCGGGACGTACCAGAACCGGCAGGAAAAAAGCCGTGGCTAAAATCACCCCGCCCTGAAATCCACCACCTGGTGTTACATGTCCATAAAAAATAATATAAAAACCAACCACCATCAGTAAAGGCATAATTAAATCAACCGCCCGAGTGGTAATAAAACCACTGTGCTGCTCGCTATTAACAGCTCCATTGACTCCAGCAGAATCTGAACGCAGGCTTCGATGCCCTAATATCAGCCCCACTCCGGCCGCAGCAGTAAAAAGAATTGAAAGCTCACCCAGAGTATCAATACCACGATAGGCCAGTAACACGGCCGCCACGATATTCGCAGTATGTACTTCTCCCGGTGCATGAGCCAGTATCGCATCACCAAGGAACATAGGCGTTTGCCCATAGGGTAGATAAGAGGCCAGCACCAGTAATAAAAAGGCCAGACCACCTGCAAATAAAAGGCCTGCAATATTTCTCATTGAATCAGTCCTCCAGTTGCCATAAACCAAGTCGCTTAAGCCCCATGGCCAGCAGCAATGCGCTCAGACCGGCACCAATAGCCGCCTCAGTCATCGCGACATCGGGAGCCTTCATTAAAGCAAATAATACCGCCAGTGCCAGAGACACAACAGAAGCAGCAGCAACCGCAGCAATCATATTCGGCAGCACCAGCACGGCAATGGCAGAAGCCAGCATAACCAGCACAACAATGGATACTATCCAGATCATTATGAAGACTCCTTATGCAGGGTTGAGGTATCTGTATCAGTATTTATCCTGTCGGCCTCAGCCTTGTTTTTATGCCAGGGTCTGACACCTGCAAAATAAAAGGCTCTGGCTATAGCAGAGGAACTGACTGGATTAGTCAATAAGATAAAGCCCATTATCAATACCAGCTTATACCACCATTGCGGGTATAAAAAACCAATACCGATAAAAACCCCCAGGGCACCCAGAGTAACGGCCTTGGTACCAGCCTGTATCCGATTGTACACATCGGGCATTCTAATAAGCCCCAGGGCACCCAGAAAAATAAACATTGAGCCGAGCAGTAAAAACAGATCCGCAATTAATCTCAAGAACCATCCCCTTTTTTTCCACTTTCAATGGCTCTGGCCAGAGCCAGTACTCCGGCAAACGACAGAACACCATAAATCAGGGCAACATCAAGATAGAGAATACTTTGAAACAGAGCAGCTATAATACAGATAATGACAATAGCAATTACATTTAAAGCATCGGCACTGACAATTCTATCGGGATTAGTGGGTCCAAAAATCAGGCGGTACAGGGCCATTAAGGTAGCCAGCGCTATAAACAGAAGCGCCAGCATTTCAAGACCATTAATATGCAGCTGAGAACCGGCTGGAAAACTAATATTGGCTAAATCAATAAGTTCACTGGGCTGTTCTGGATAACTCACTTTAAAAATCCTTTTATATGGCGTTCAAACCCCTGTACAATCCGCTGAGTATTAAACTCTAAATCCAGTTTGTCCGGACAGTCAATCCAGTGCACCAGAATTCGGTCTTCAATTACATCAACAGACAGGGTACCCGGTGTCAGGGTTATACTGTTCGCAAGTAACAGCCGCCCCAGTTCAGACTGAATCGTAGTCTGAACTTCGACCACAGCCGGGTTAATAGGAATATGTCTGGACAGAATACGTCCGGCCAGATCAAAATTTGCCTTAATCAGCTCAATCAGAAAATACCTGAGATAACGCAGCATATTAAACACACTGACCGGGGTTAATTTTAAACCGTTCAGTATGGAAAGTCGGCTGGCTGTAATAATCGACACCAGACCAGAGACAATAATGCCGGCAATTAAATCATCACTTTTAAACGAGCCGCTCAGCAGTAACCAGAGAATAAAACAAATTGCAAAGGTAATAAAATAAGGACGAGATGAAGTG
>JALVAL010000068.1 GCA_027011205.1 Gammaproteobacteria bacterium | reverse complement strand
CACCTGTATTAATAAGATTATTATCTCTCACTCTAGCATTCTCATTTATAAAAACATTGGAAAAAATTTGGTTTGAACGTCCCAATTTCACCTTGGTAGCCAGGTAAGCTCTGCTGTGGATCATGTTCTCGTAAAATATATTTTTATAGTTTAAGAAATATTCTTCTCTTAATGCATTATCTCCAATAGACAATACATTATATTTTTGATTGTCGTCAAAATTTTTATCTACCACTTGAATATCATTAATTTTCTCATCTGTCATAACATCAGAATTAATATCTACGATATAATCAATATAATACCCACAATCAATCAATAAATTCATTACTGAGCGTGTATGGCTGCCAGCACCTAAAATAACAACAGTTTTCATATCACTATCGGTTCATCATGACTAAAATCTTTATCTGCAATATTACCGACTATCTCCTTATAATAGATTGGGGAGATCCCATGTCCACCTGTTCTTTTGGCAATAATATTTTCTTCGGTAAATAATTCTCCCTTCTTAATCGGAGATTTGGCCACGAGACATTTTTGTAGTAATGAACGTGTTTCAATCTCAGATAAATTAGGTATTTTCACGAGACTCCCCAGATATTTTTCAACTCTTCTCACCACTGTAACAAATTCTTTTAACTCTTCAGGTAGGAGAGAAGCACGATGATCCGGGCCTTCCAGCATTTTATCAATGGTAAAATGTTTTTCAACAACTTTTACACCCATTGGAATTGCATACGGTGCCGCCCCGACACCAATTGAATGATCAGAGTAACCAAGAAGTACGTCAAAAGATTTTTTAAATGTATTTAAAATATTTAAGTTGACTTCATCATCTGCGATAGGATAATTTGCTGTACATTGAAGCAGTACAACATCTCTGTTATATGGGTATATCGTCTGTAGGGCTAATTCTATTTCTGAAAGATATGTCATGCCCGTTGACAGAAAAATTGGCTTTCCTTTTTGAGCAACTTTTTTTAGAAATAACAAATTTGTAGTATCTGTAGAAGCTATCTTATATGCAGGCAAGTCCAATTCATCAATTTCATCTAAACTCGCTTCATCAAAAGGTGTTGTCAGAAAGAGTATATTTCTCTTTTCACAATACTTTTTTAATTCAAAGTTCTGCTCTTTTGTCACTTCAAGTTTTTTTAACATCTCAAATTGGGATTCTTCATTATCTGTGGTCTTTTTCTGATAAGGTGCTTTTTCAACATGATTAAGAATTAAATGTTCCGTTTTAAATGCTTGAAATTTAACAGCATCCGCACCAGCATCTGCAGCAATATCAATCAGCTTTTGAGCCACACTCATATCGCCACCATGATTGACTCCCGCTTCAGCAATGATAAAGACTGCAGAAGTCTCTGAAAGCGTTTTACTCCCGATATGTATCTCTTTTTTAAAGTTCACTTACTCAATATCCTTCCACTCAATATTTTGATGCGCTTTTATATCTCTAGAGACTTGTTTTCCCTCCATATGATCAAACTCACTTGGCGCAATTCCATTGCTTAAATTTCTCAAAAATTTTACTTTATCTCTGGTTAAACTCTCGCCTTGTTTAAGCTCTTTTATGGCCACAATGCTTTTCTTTTGAAAGGTTCTATATTTTTTATCACTCTCACTTAAGATTGAAGGCTTCATGCTTCCCAATGCTGTATGCGCCGTATGTATTGTGTTAATAAACACTTTAAACTCTTCGGGTTCCAAAGCCGCTTGATAATCTGTCCCCTTTTTACTTCGATCTAATGTAATATGTTTTTCAATCACATTTGCACCTAAACCAATTGCTATAAGGTCAACATAACGGCTGAATTCCAGTTCTGCATCGGTATGGTCATGATACCCTACCGGCATTTGAAAAAGTGTCTTTAAAAGTTTGATTCTTTCTATGTTTAAGTCATTTATTGCTGTAGGAAAATTTTGCACACCGTGCATTAAGATGACATTATCTGTATCTAATGTCTCCAAAAAAGACAAAGCCGTTGTAATCTCACCTAGCGTAGACGCGCCAGTACCCAGGGTAAAAGGTAAGCCGCTGTCAGAAACTGCTTTTAAAACATCAAAGTTTAAGAGATCTGCCGAATTAAGCTTGATACCATCTGCATTCATTTTAACAGCCAGCGCCACACTTGGAACATCATAAGTGCAAACCATCACATGAATCTTTTTTTCTTTTGCATACTCAGCCAAAGCGACCCAGTCTTGTGGAGAAAATTGAATTTTTTCAAGTAATGGGTACAAATGATGCGCTGGCACAACAATCTCATCCGTATGAAAGATTTGCAGCTGTACTGCATCAGCATTAGCTTCCACCGCCATATCAACTAACTTATAGGCTTTATCAATTTCACCATCATGAGCACAAGCCATCTCAGCAATAATATAGGGCGGTTGACCCTCTCCAATTTCAAAATCAGATATTTTTATCATTTAACCCATCCAAAAGACTTCATAACAGCTTTAAGACTCTTTGCCTGTTGTTCATTTATCTGTGTCATTGGCAACCTTTCATATGATGGCGCTAACCCACAAATATTCAAAGCTTCTTTTAAGCAAACATGCCATCCTATAGGTACAGTTGCCTCAAAGAACGGCTTTTCAATATTATGGACTATTTTATAAGCTTTTTTATAGTCCTCATTTTGCATCGCAGTATAAAATTCTAACTCCAACTCGGGGTAAAAATTAGCAATACCTGCCAGGTAAGTTCTCGCGCCCAGCCAATAATCTCTCAAATAGCGACTCATTCCACCTCCCGCTCCAATAATCACAGAAGAGCCAGAAAACATTTTTACAATTTTTTCACTATGTGCAGGATCAAGGCTTTCTTCTTTGAGTCCTATAACATTTTTAATTTTGAACAACCGAGCCAACAAATCGACTGAGTAATGAACCTGTCCTCCTCCTAAACCATTTTTTAGCGGCATCTCATGTATAATAATATTTATATTTACAATATTGGCTATTGTCTCGAAAAAATTAAAGACACTATCGTCACCATAATGCCGATCTGGAAAATAGGCCAAAAAAACATCTGCACCAATCTCTTCCGCATGTTTTGCATAAGAAATGGCATCTGAAAGAGCTCCGTGAGCAGGATTAGCAACTATTGTTACTATCTCACCTTTAGCAGCATCAACAACTGTTTCATTAACTTTTTTTATCTCGTCCACACTTAACAGGTTAAAACGGCTTGTTCCCACCGTTGTCATAACCGTTTTAATACCTCTTTCACGCAAAAAAGTGACATATGTCGACAATGCTTCATAATCAATTTCTTGATCAATTTTGAAAGGGACAGGTAAAGGAACTACAGGACCAGTTACTTTATTGTACATATCTTATGATTCTCTTTCTTCTAAGTATCTATTAATATATTGCGCAGATTCAAAGTCTTCCAATTCATCAATATCCCATGAATGGAATTTATCTATTATCACCGCTCTTAATTGACCTTTAAAAAAACTCTTATTTTTTTTAAGTGCTTGCCATTTAAAAATATAAAATATTCCATTTGGATGATATATTTTTTTTTGATCTTGAGTTCGCGTCTTCCCGGAAACTAAAGGGGAATCATTTAGATAAGGAGAAATGAAATCATATTCATCAAGTCCCATAGATAAATGCCATGAGAAATCATACTCTTTTACACTAAGAACCCCATCAGAACACTCATCTAGCTTGCTAAAACCCTCGACTATATGTTCAGCTTTTCTAAAAGGTACAGTTGGGAGAAGAACTGTAATGGTATCATATACTCTAGAGCCATTTTCAAGGCTCCGCATAATGTCCAGGACTACTTGCAAAACAGTCGCTTTATCACTTGCTAAAACCTCAGATCTATTATGTATGGTAATATTAGTATATCCCTTACATTGTCCAACAATTTCATTGCTATCGGTGGTCAGAAAGATATCCGTAAAACAATTAGATTCAATAGCCGCCTCAATTGTCCTTTGCACTAAAGTTTTGTCACCAATTCTTTTTGCATTTTTTCCAGGAAATCTC
>JALVAL010000067.1 GCA_027011205.1 Gammaproteobacteria bacterium | reverse complement strand
GAATAAAAACGCATGGAAATTTTTTAATTGAATTTCTTAAACAGGAACAATTATGCGAGGGCTGTTGATTTTTCATCTATGATTCCTGGTTAATTTATAAAAGAAATTATTGGTCACAAAAAAGCCATACCTGTTATCTTCACAAAGAACAATTCAAAAGCCAGCAATTTTCAAATAGATTGGTGTGTGTACAAATACTGATATTTTGTTGACAATCATTAGCCGGGTTTATAGAATCAGGATACTCGATTTACAGATTGGAAAATACCATTGAATTTTCCCTTTTTACAAATAAAACCTTGTTGTATTGAGTAATCAGCCCGTAGGTAGGTTGAACCCGGAGATTAAACCATGGCTGAGTATCTGATACGATGAATGCCAACCTGCAAGGCAAGCACCATACCAGCATAAGTGTCCCCTCCCTCAACCCATCGTTGGACATGAGCTATGAGGTTTCTACGCTCCTGAAAGATCTGAAAGCGCATGCTCTTGAAGATAACCTGGTGGACGCCCATGACCAAGTATTACATTATGCCATCGAGGCATGTCCCTTCCTGAACAAAGCGAATCGTCACGAACGGGCGTCTCTGCCAGACTATGAACTATTAATTATTGAAGCGGTAGCTGCACTGCAATGTCAGGGTGTGAATCTGTCTGCATCTCTCTGGGGTGCTGGTACCGTCCAGCAGCACTGTGAGTGAATATTCAAAAGTTTGTTTCTCACGCACTGAACCGCTGCAGCAGATCAGGTGACAGCCTGGAACTTTTCAAACAGACGAGAGTACTACGATGAATAAATTACAGACAGACCTCCTGATCATCGGTGGCGGTCCTGGCGGACTGCTGGCCGGCACCACTACTGCGCGACGCTGGCCAGGCAAGCGAATTACCCTGATACGCCCCGAGAAAAAGGCCTTAATACCCTGTGGTATCCCATATATATTTGGTACTCTGGGTGGTATCGAAGAGGACCTCCTGCCTGGACAGGATCAACTCCGGGCGGCTGGTATCGAAGTACGCATCGGATGGGTCGTTTCGGTGGACCGGGAGCACCGCGAAGCGGTGCTGGATGACGGAACATTGATCACCTGGGAACGTCTGGTCATCGCTACCGGCGCAGAGCCCTTTGTCCCACCCATCCCTGGCCGGGAGCTGGAAGGTGTTTTCACCATTCATAAAGATTACAGCTATCAGGATCATCTGTTTCGTGAAGTTATGCCCGGGGTTAAGCGCCTGGCGGTTATTGGCGGTGGTTTTATTGGTGTCGAGTTTGCTGAAGAGATTCGCAAGCGCGGAATTGAAGTTGATATTATCGAAATGATGCCGCACCTGCTTATCAAGGCGTTCGATGAGGACATCTGTAGCCGGGTGGAAGAATACCTTCAGGCTAAAGGCATCCGCATTCATACCAGCAGTGAGGTCGAGGCCATTGAAGCCGGGGCCGAAGGCCATGTTAATGCCGTCAGACTCAAAGGAAACAAGAAAATCCCGGCCGATGCGGTATTGATTGCCATTGGTGTGCGTCCTAATATTGAACTGGCCAGAACCATGGGGCTGACTATGAGCCAACATGGGGCTATCATGGTTGACGCTTTTCAGCGCACTCAGGACGACCCGACCATTTTTGCTGTAGGCGATTGTGCTCAGAAACAGGATTTCTTCACACGTCGTGAAGGCGGTGTGCTGTTGGCCTCACAGGCCGCAGCTGAGGGCCGGATTGCCGGCATGAATCTTTACGGCCTGCAGTTATTACGCCACAATGTGGGTGATATTGCCGTTTATGCGGGTGCGGTAGGCGAGCTGGCCTTCGGTGCAGCAGGTATGACAGCCGCCGCCGCCCGGCGTGCAGATTTCTCTATTGTTATTGGTGAAGCCGATTGTCTGGATCACTACCCGGCGGCGATGCCTGATACAGTCCCGGTTCATTGTCGGCTGATTTTTGCACGAGAATCTTTGCAGCTCCTGGGCGGACAAATCCTGGGTGGACCAACCACTGGAGAGCTGGCCAATGCAATCGGATTTCTGATACAGACCCGGGCAACAGCGGCGGATATTGCCAGCTTTCAGACCGGTATGCATCCGCGACTGACAGCTGCTTCACATCCCATCACTGAAGCGGCGTGGAGTGCCCTGTCGGTGGAAGAAATACAATAAAATTTATGGCCACTGATAAATAACTAAAGCAGGGGCTCCAAACTCATTGTGTATAAACTTTTTTTAAGCCGGCCCAGATATCATATTCCGGGCAGTGACGGTCATATTGATGACAGACTGTATTTACCGACTCTGGTATGATGATTTTTTCTGGTTTAATACGGCTACCTCACAAAAGCCAGGTAAAGTTCGTGAATGCCAATGCATCTTTCGGCACCAGACCCAGATTAAAAATTTAAGGAGGAAATGATGTCAACTTACATCAAGTGGTTTAACGAAACAGGGATTGATGATGTTCCAGAAGTCGGGGGAAAAAATGCCAGTCTTGGCGAGATGTATCGCAATCTTACCGACGATGGTGTACGGGTACCTAACGGTTTTGCCATTACTGCTTCAGCCTATCGCTATGTTCTGGACGCTAATGACGCCTGGAAAAAGCTGCACGTGGCACTCGACGGTCTCAATCCGGATGATGTCAAAGATCTGCAGGCACGTGGCGAAAAGGCCAGAGCCATCATTGATGATTGTGAACTACCGGGCGATTTGAAGTCAGAAATCCTGGCTCAATATGCCGGGCTTAAGGATGAATATGGCGATGATGTCTCCCTTGCAGTGCGGTCTTCGGCAACGGCAGAGGATTCTCCTGAGGCCTCGTTTGCCGGTCAGAACGATACCTACCTGAATATCTCCAGTGAGGATGCCCTGCTCGATGCCTATAAACGCTGCCTGGCGTCGAATTTTACTGATCGTTCCATTCACTATAAGTATGATAATCATTTCGATTATTACAAAGTGTATCTGTGTGTAGTTGTCATGAAGATGGTGCGCAGTGATAAAGGTTCCAGTGGCGTGATGTTTTCACTGGATACCGAAACTGGATTCAGGGATGTGGTATTCATTAATGCTGCATCTGGTCTGGGTGAAAATGTCGTACAGGGTACTATTGATCCCGATAGCTTCTATGTACACAAGCCCACCTTTGAAAAAGGATATCGGGCGGTACTTAAGCGTCGACTTGGTAAAAAAGAAAAAAAGATGATTTTTACCGACACCATCAACACCGATAACATCGCTGTGGAATATACCCGTAATATCGATACCGACAGCAGTGAAAGGAGCCGTTACTGCATCTCGGATGACGATGTCATGGTGCTGGCAGACTATGCCATCAAGGTGGAAAACCACTATTCCCAAAAAGCCGGTTTTCATAAACCTATGGATATGGAGTGGGCCAAAGACGGCATCGATGGCCAGCTTTACATGGTACAGGCGCGGCCGGAAACAGTCGAGTCACAGAAAAAAGGTAATATTCTTAAGATATACCATCTGCAAGCAAAATCTACAGTACTTACCCAGGGTCGAGCCGTGGGCACCCGAATCGGCGCAGGCAGAGCTCACATTATTAACGAAGTCAAACATCTCAGCGACTTCAAACCCGGTGAAGTGCTGGTGGCCGATACTACTACGCCAGACTGGGAACCAATAATGAAAACCGCCGCCGCCATCGTCACCAATCGGGGCGGGCGTACCTGTCATGCTGCTATTGTTTCGCGTGAACTGGGCATACCTGCTGTAGTGGGAACAGACAACGGCACTGAGGTAATTGAAAATGGCCAGGAAATTACCGTTAGCTGCGCCGAGGGAGAGAACGGCAATATTTATACAGGGATATTGGACTTCGCCATCCAGGAAACCGATCTTGGCAACCTGGCGCGCCCGAAAACCGAGATTATGATGAACCTGGGCAACCCTGATCAGGCTTTCAGTCTGGCCTCGCTGCCGGTGGATGGCATCGGCCTGGCGCGTATGGAGTTCATCATCAATGAATACATCAAGGCGCATCCGATGGCCCTGATTCATCCGGATAAGGTCGATTCGGAAACACGTACAGCGCTCGATACCCTGTCGATGGCTTATGAAAATCCCGTTGATTTCTTTGTCAAGACTCTCGCCGAGGGTGTAGCCACCATTGCGGCATCGGTTTACCCTAAACCCTGCGTAGTGCGCATGAGCGATTTCAAGACTAATGAATATGCCACGCTACTTGGGGGAAAATATTTCGAGCCGGTCGAAGATAACCCGATGATTGGTTTCCGTGGTGCTGCGCGCTATACTCACCCGGATTATGCAGAAGGTTTTGCCCTTGAATGTACGGCTATGAAACACGTCCGTGAAGTAATCGGCATGGATAACGTCATTCTGATGATTCCTTTTTGTCGCCGTGTACCAGAGGGGCAGAGAGTGGTGGAAGCCATGGCACAACATGGCCTGAAACGCGGGGAAAATGGACTAAAGATTTACGTGATGTGCGAAATTCCCAACAACGTTGCGCAAATTGATGAATTTAGTACCGTGTTCGACGGCTTTAGTATCGGCTCCAACGATCTGACTCAGCTCACGCTGGGTGTGGACCGCGACAGCGAGATTCTGGCTTTTGACTATGATGAACGAGATCCGGGGGTCTTGCGAATGATTAAATGGGCGGTTGAAGGTTGCCAGCGCAATCAACGCCACAGTGGTATCTGTGGACAGGCACCCTCGGACTATCCGGAGGTAGCTGAATACCTGGTTAAACTGGGTATTGACTCAATCAGCCTGAACCCGGACAGTGTTTTGAAGATCATTCAGGACATTGATGCTCTAGAATCAAAACATGGACGCTAGTGTATAAAGTCTCTACCCTCAAGGAGTACCTGGAAATGGTCTGCTTGGGGTAGCAAAGCTATTGTGCCTTAAACGAGTCCACCATTTTGGTTTAGTTATTTAGGTCGGATACAATGGTGGTAATGTAGTATCAGCATTTGTCGTAGCATGTTTTGTTGTCTTACGTTGTAACCCACGGCGTAATAAGTCGGCCAGTTGTGGATCATTCCAGTCCTTTTTCTGCTTAAGTGGTTGATAAAGATATTGATGTAATTGACGAATGTTTTCAGCACCCTCAGTGATGTTACTGGCAATATCCAGTAATGATACAGGAGCAATATCAGGCCAGGCCAGTTTTGACCATTGTAATAAAGAGCGCGCGGTCTGTTGGCTGTCCCCGGTTTCACAGGCAGTTATGGCTTCCTGTAATGTCAGTTTCAACTTTTGTCTGTCTATGCGTTGCTGTTCATCGTCTGTACTTTGAGTCTGCTCCGCAGTTGCGCTGGAAATAATTCTTTTATTGTGGGCATGTTTTGTTCTAAAACGGAAAAAAACAATACTAACCAGTACTAATATGAATAACAAAGCCGCGAATAACCATTTGTTTTCTGTTATTAACTGTAATAGCTGAGCTTTATTATAAGCTGATCCTGAAGCCTGATCGGTAGTGGAATGCGAGGTATTGGCCTGTCCGGATAAGGTATTGTTTTCCAGGGGAGTTGAAGGGGTTTTAACACTACCTGTTATACCCTGTCTGACAGTTAATTTTAATGCCGGTAGTTTCGCCCATTGCAGTTTACTGGTTTTAGTATTCCACCAGAGCTGCTTTATTTCAGGAAAGTCAATAGTACCTGCCTGTTCCGGAATAATTGTAAAACTTTGTTTGCTGATACCTATAGCATGTTCGCCGTCAGTGAGGCTTTTCATTTCTGCAGGCTCAGCATAGACACTGTATTTACCCGTAACATTGGCAATGACAAGAGCCGGGATCTGTGTTCCTGTTAAGCCATCTGCTTTTACTGTAACGGTCAGGGTGGCAGGTTCGCCACTGACCAGTGATGGCAGGTTGTTCTGCCAAGAACTGTTCAGCGTGACGTTTTTGGCAGGGAGCCAGGGCTTGCCTTTAGCTGCTTCTGGAATATGCTGCACATCAAATCTCAGGCCATTGCTGCGCAGGCTGACAGATTTACCGCTTTGACCGAACAGCATATTATTGCGCTGAAGCATCTGCTGAATTGGTGAGTTTCCATTAAAGGCATCTTTAAAAAACGGGTCATTAAACGGATCATTAAATGCACTGCTGCCAAATCGATTTTGGCGCTGCCGGGTATCAGGAGTAAGCGCACGTAATATTACAGGAGGTATTATTAAATCACCCGCCTGTTCAGGAAAGAGTACATAATGCTGCTCAACCACCTGAAATGTCTTGCCATTACGCTCAACATTATATTGGCTATCATCGCCCAGTTTTTCGACAATGGTATTTTCAGGAGCAGGGGCTGTAAGACTGATATTGTTCAACGGCAGAGCGGTGAATAATTTAACCGTTACCGGTATTTCCTGCTGAACCATAACATTCATGTTGGATTTTTTCATGGGCGAATCAATTTCTACCCAGACGGATTTACCATACTTTGACTGACTGACCGCAGGAATATCCCTGACCGTCAGTTGCAGCGGACTGGTTATAACTTTTCCAACCGTAATGGCCGGGACTTTAATCTGACCCGGATGATGAGGCTGTATGGTAATGTTCAGCTGTCTGCTGTCTGAACGATGACCGTTAATGATTTGTATCTGGGTACTGGTGCCGGTATTAACAATATCAAAATCCTGTTTTAAAGGACTCAGATCAGGCTGTGCATTATTGGCATCTGACAGATCCAGAATCAGGGTAGCCGTTTCACCCAGAGTGATGGTGTTGCGATCCAGTCTTGCACTGACTGTCGCGGCAATGACTGTATTTGAAAAAATAATCAATACCAATAGCAGTAAACTTATCACGGGTCTGTTAAATATCAGAGCTGTTTTCTGACAGGTTTTTGTTAAAATTTCTGTGCTAATCATGTTATTACTCCTGGCGATATATTTTTAGCGTTGCTGACGCTGCTGGTACTGATATAAAAATTTGCGTCGTAATAAGCCGCCGGGATCATCCGGTACCCTGCGCAGCCAGTTTTCAACCGATTCACGTTCTTCTGGACTTAGTTTGTCCGGATTTAATTTAGCCTGACTCCTATTGCCTTTTTGGGGTTTCTTGTGTTCGGCTCTTTGCTGAGCTTTTTTCACCGTCTTATCGGCTTTTTTCTGCTGTTCTCTGGAACCGGCTTTAGCAAAGCTGTTATTTGATTCACCGGGTTTATTGGGTGGCTTATTTTGCTGCTGTTTCTGTTTTGTATCTGATTTTTTCAAAGACGCATTTTTAGACGGCTTTTTACTGGAACTATTTTGATCCTGTGCCTGCTTCTTTTGACTATTTTTTTTGCTATTAGCTTTATTAGCTTGCTTAGCGGATTGCTTAGCAGCTGATTTTCTGGACTGCTGAGCTGATTTCTGATTGGATTTATTAGCAGACTGCTGACCATTTTTACCCTTATTTTTAGATGGCTGAGAATTTTTTTCGGCCTGTTTTTTCTGATTTTTACCTTTACCTTTACCTTTTTTCTGTTGTTTACTTTGCTGGTTTTTCTGTTGCTGTTTCTGCTGCTTTAAAAGATCTTCAATCAGTTTCCTGTTGGCCTGGGCATCCTGCATATCAGGTTGTTGTTTTAATGCCTGATCATAGGCACTAATGGCTTTTTTATAATCACCGGTATGAGCCAGGGCGTTACCCAGGTTATAGGCAGATTGAGCATCTTTCTTCTGACTAAAGGATTCTACCGCCTGTTTATAATGACCGGAACGATATTGAGCGGATCCCTGCATGAGTTCATCCGGAGCCAGGCTTGCAGCTTTGTTATAATCCTTTTTATTAAATGCCTGTGCGGCCTGCTGATCAGGACGCTGCCATAAATCATCCCAGCCAAATGCCATCGCAGGCTGTGGAATAAACAACGGACCCAGTAATACCAGGGAAAAAACCAATAACCAGCCGCGACGAAAAGCCAGCAGGGCCAGTGGTAATAATAAAACTGCCAGCCATGGACCTTCCTGAACCGGTCTGTTAGCCTGTTTGTTTTTAATTTTTCCCTGGTAGGCTCTGACAGCAGAATTGTTACTGACCGATAAAATAGCATTGACATCCTGTTGATTACCCGTATAGGGAGCATAGATACCATGACCTGCCTGAGCAATTTCCTGTAAGGCCGCTTTGGCCTGTTTATTGTTATCTTCCCTGCCAATACTTAATACTGAGACTGAGTAACCGTTTTGTGCCAGTTGCTCTGCTATGCCGCGGGCTTGACCTGCTATGGTACTGCTGCCAGCAATATCGGTAATTAAAATGATATTACCCTGTTGATAACCGGCCTGGCGCAATAATCGTTCCGCCTGTTGCAAGGCACGATCAGGGCGATTTCCAGGTGCCGGCATTAAGGATGGTTCAAGTACTCTGAGCTGAGATTTTAAGGTAGCAATATCATCTGTTAAGGGGGTAACAGTAAAGGCATCACCGGCGTAGACAATCAGACCGGTTTGTTTGCCCTGACTCTGGCGCAGAATATTTTCAATTTTATAGCGTGCCTGTATCAGACGAGAGGGTTTGACATCACTGGTTAACATACTGGTGGATAAACTGAGCACAATAACCTGTGCATCTGGTTGTTGAAAAACCGGCTGTGGAATACTTTTCCAGCTTGGATTCGCCAGGGCTAACAGCGCCACAATCCAGCCAGCAGACAGTAAGATAACCGGTAGCAGGGTATTACTCTCAGCGTCTTTTTTAACCAGCAAATAGGGCAGGAACCTGGCATCAATAACATTATTCCAGGCAGATTGACCGCTGCTGCTGTGTTTGAAGATAAGCCATGCTATGACAATAACGGGAATTAAACCCAGCAGCCATAAAGGCTCAATAAAATGAAACTGTTTAATAATATTAACTGACATAATGATTCTCTCTCTGACGAACAGCGGCTTGCGGCATTGATAAATATCCGCTAATAAATAAACCACCTAACATTGACAGTAATAGTGCCAGACCCAACGGCCAGGCATACCATTCACGCACATCCTGAAAATAAACCGTATCTTTTGCTTTGGGTTCCAGTTGATCCAGCTTATTATAAATGGCCTGTAAGGCGTTTAAATCACGGGCGCGATAATATTCACCACCGGTCATACCGGCAACCTGTTTGAGTGTTGCTTCATCCAGGCCACTGCCCAGATTAATAGTCTGCCCAAAAAAACCACCGGCATACTGATCGGCACCAACGCCAATAGTATAAATTCGAATACCTTCTTTTTGTGCCAGTTCAGCCGCTTTTAAGGGTGATATATAGCCGGCAGTATTGGCTCCATCAGTTAACAGGATTAAAACACGGTTACCTTCAGGCTGTTTGCGTAGCCGTTTTACCGCCAGTGCAATGGCATCACCAATAGCGGTTTTGTTACCGGCAAGGCCAATAACAGCCTCATCCAGAAAGGTTTTTACTGTTTTACGATCAAAACTCAGCGGAGCCTGCAGATAGGCCTGTTCTCCAAACAGGATCAGGCCCAGCCGATCACCGGCGCGGCGGGTTATAAAATTACCCGCAACGGCTTTAACTGCAGTGAGACGGGACACCAGCTGATCGCCCAGCTGCATATCCTGGGTCTGCATACTGCCGGATATATCGACTGCCAGCATTAAGTTGCGTCCGTGCATTGGCAGTGCGACAGGCTCGCCAATGGTTTGCGGACGTGCAGCAGCAAGTAGCATTAAAAGCCAGATTAAAATGACCATCCACACGCGCCAGCGTGGGCTTGAGCCGGTCTTTTGATTGCTGCCCAGCTGGCTTTGTAAACAGGCGTACATGGGCATTCTGATGGCCTGTGGGGTGCTGTCTTTCGCCCGCGGTAACAGCCAGTAAATAATCAAGGGCAGAGGGGTGACAATAAAAACCATCGGCCATAAAAACTGTGCGCTCATGATAAGTTCTCCTGGATCCATTTGATTATTAACTGTACCAGTGGATCATCCTCTGTTAATAAGCTGCTGCCGGGTTTAAGCTGATAAATACCTTCTGCCAGGGGTTGTATAATGTTTTGATCAAAGTGTTTGTCCTTACTGGTTTGCTGCACAAAATCGAGCCATTGCTGACCGTGTAGAGTCGCAACCTGTTCACGCGGATAGCGTTTTAAAGCAACCCGCCTGAGAATAGAACTCAGTCCTGCCAGCTGCTGGCTGAGATCAGTGTCCGGTTTATTTATTACGGTCTTGATTTGTGCCAGAATGTAGCTGTGCCAGCGACGTTTGCGCCACCAGTAGATACCGATAACTACGCTGACCAGAGCAATCAGTCCAAATACTATCCACCAGCCGGGAGCCAGAGGCCAGAACTCAGGACTGGCGGGCAAATGGATATCGTGTAAACCCTGCAATGGATTACTGGCAGGGATGTTTGCGGGTGTTTGAGTCACTGGGTTCATACCGAAGCCTCTCCCTGCATTAATAAGTTGCCCATATAACTGGCTGGTTTTCGAGTTAGATAATGATGCAGTACAGCATTCACATCATCATCGGTAAATATTTTCAGTAACGGAATATTTAAATCTGTAAATAATGCTTCTATCTGTTGCTGACGGGTATCAAGAACTTTGTCCAGATGTTGCTGCTGACGTGAATTATTAAGATTCATACGCCAGCTGTTACTGCCGTCACTGATACCGTATTCACCGGCAGGCGGGGCAGATACTTCCAGCGGATCAACAACCTGTATGGCAAGAATATTATTATGTTGCTGCAATTTCTGCAGATATTCACGACTTTCTGCATTCAGATAATAAAAATCACTGATAATAATTAACTGGGAGCCAGGTCTTGTCATATGAGTCAGTCGTTCCAGAACACTAATGGGTAATCCGGCATGCTGACTGTCAAAACTGCTATGAGGTTGTCCCAGCTGGGTTAAAATATCAATAAGACGTAAAATGCCGCGTCGTCCACCCTGGGGTTTCAGTTCAAGATGTTGTTCCGGGCTGCGGTACACCAGACCGCCGATACGATCACCCTGAGCGACAGCCACCCAGCCAAGCATGGCGGCAACTCTTGCTGCTATGACGGACTTGAATGCACCCTGGCTGGCGATGGACATACTGGCAGACTGATCAACCAGAACGACAACCGGCTTTTCACGTTCTTCGACATAGAGTTTGATATGCGGCTGATTGGTACGTGCGGTGACCCGCCAGTCAAAGTTGCGCACATCATCACCCGGCTGATAATGTCTGGATTCAAGATAATCCATACCCCGACCGCGAAATCTGGATTGATGCTGGCCCGATAAGGTTGAGCCGCCGCTCTGACGGGGCTTTAATGTGAGCCCCTGCGCACCAGCCCGCAAACGGATTAAATCATCCCTGTTTACGGCAATTTCAGCCGGTATATCCGTTATGCTCCGGGTATTGATGGTATCTGTATTCATAATTTACTATCTCGTTAAGTGCTTTGAATTAAACATGATCCTGCCATTTATACCGGCTTGGACAGGCTTAGCTCAAAGGGACCCTATGGAGTAGAATTTCAATTAATTTATCGCGGGTCATACCGGCAGATTCGGCGGAATAACTTAAACCAATACGATGGCGCAAGGTATCAACAGCCATGGCCTGAATATCTTCCGGGCCGACATAATCTCGTCCCTGCAGCCAGGCGTGGGCGCGTGCGGTTCGTTCCAGAGCAATGGTGCCCCGAGGACTGGCCCCGTACTGGATTGTTTTGCTTAAATCATCGCCGTAGCGAGAAGGATCCCGGGTGGCCAGCACCAGCTGCACCAGGTATTCTTCTAATGCATCGGCAATGTGCAGCTGACTGATTTCTTTGCGGGCGGCAAAAATATCTTCCTGAGATAATTCAAAGACATCGACAGGACTATGTGGTTCCACTTCTTCTTCTCTAACCAGGCGTAAAATGGCACATTCAGTGGCCGCATCAGGATAAGAAATATTGACGTGTAATAAAAACCGGTCCATTTGTGCTTCAGGCAGTGGATAAGTACCTTCCTGTTCAATAGGATTCTGGGTGGCCATAACCATGAAAAGTTTGGGCAGCAGATAGGTCTTTCGGCCAACGGTAATCTGGCGTTCTCCCATGGCTTCAAGTAAGGCGGACTGGACCTTGGCCGGAGCGCGATTAATTTCATCAGCCAGTATCAGGTTATGAAATAGCGGGCCAGACTGGAATTCAAAATTGCCACTGGCAGGGCGATAAATATCCGTACCAGTTAAGTCCGCAGGTAAAAGGTCCGGGGTGAACTGTACCCGAGAAAAATCACCTTCAATGCGATTACCTAATTCTTTGATAGCCGTGGTTTTAGCCAGACCCGGTGCCCCTTCAACCAGTAAGTGACCATCGGCCAGTAAGGCAATAAGGATTTTTTCAAGTAACTCTGACTGCCCGATAATGCGGGTTGAAAGTTCGTCTTTGAGTTGTTTAAAACGTGTTTGTAGAGGTGAATTTACAGGTGATTCCTGTAAATTACTGGTGTTGGCCATGGTCATAATATACTCCATAAGTTCAGTGTAATAGTTAAAATATATTGCTTGTTATTAGTTTTAACTGTTATTGGACTTAATAAAGCACAGATTATGCCAGATTTTTTATCTTATTGTTTTATAAGTGTTTGATATTGTTTTATTGAACTCTTTTAAAAATACTGGTGGATATTAACCAATGATAAATAAGTGGTATGGTTAATATTCACAATATAATATTCTGGCCAGGATGTTGTTACCAGTGACTGCTTTGGGTCGGCTCCCAGTCGTTTTTCCAGCAGTCAGGTACATCGCAGTCGAGCAATAAACAATTTTCTGCGCTACAGGGGTAAAGTTCACCAGAATGGCGAACATCGGTGCCATTGACACGCCAATTAATATGCCAGGGTTTTAATTCCTGGATACCTGGTAGTGATAAGAACAGTGAGATTTTTAACTATTGAAGCATGACGTTGGGCAACAAAAAAATCCTCAAAACAGCCATCCTTATTTCGACAGCCAAAATGTCCAGTACTTATCTGCCAGACTAAATATTGTGGATGAAACAGGCTGAAATCACCACGGTAATCTGATAACGCATGGTGGTTTCATTTTACTGAGAATTCATCATAAAATTGGTATTACCGAAAAGAATCATAATGTTTTTATGCAGACAGGCCATTTTGGCCGCAATGGCACCGGCTACACCAATTCCTGTTACTATAAGAGTATAGAAGTTATATGTGATGAATAGTTACCTTTATTACGAATTGCTTAGTGTATATAATAATGATTTGTTAACATAATTCAGCAGTGACTTGTAGTCTGGTTTAAGATTTTTCTTGTATAACTGCTTTAGTAGCTGGGTCTGTGATTGTA
>JALVAL010000066.1 GCA_027011205.1 Gammaproteobacteria bacterium | reverse complement strand
ATCTCAGATGCGCTAAATTTATGCTAAGTAGTGGAATAAGTAGTGTGCATCCATTTATTGATGCACACTAGCGGCACAGGGATGTGCCGCTCATTTTTGACGACGGTAAGGCGTTGAAAATGGAGTAAAAGAAAAATCACACTTTTTCTTTTACGTTCCGGACAATTGCCAGGAAGGCAATTTCCGGATGGACACTAAGTAGTATCTATTCCTTTATTTCCTGTCCCAAAGGAGGGACAAACTGGTAATTATTTATCCTCGAGCTTATACATCTCATGTTCTTCTTTAATCGCCTGTTTGCGTGCTTCAATGCGTGAAAGCACATAAAAATTATTTTTTGGTACCAGTTTGGCGGCAATTGTTAACTGCATTATGGCCTGCTGAAGCAAGCCGTTCTGATAATTATATTCTGCTTCTGCAATATGAGCTTTTACCAGTTGTTTGTTTTTACCATAGGCTCTGGAAAGCAGTTTATAAATGGCCGGGTGTTTTATATTATTTTTTTTGTAGCGTTCCAGTAACTTAATGGCCTTGTTAATTTGTCCTGCCTGAATAAGAGAAAAAGCATAATTAGCTGTTAAAACCAGATTATAAGGTTTGTTTTTAATTGCCCGGGCAAAAATAACCATGCCTTTTTTTATGTTGTCTTTATTATTAGTGGCAATATTGGCTTTGGCCAGAGCAACAGCATAGCTGGTGTTTTGAGGTTCAAGCTCATAAAGCCACTGTAAGACCTTTATCGCTTCTTTAAAGTGCTGCTGTTTAAACAGAGCCAGTCCGTAGCCATAGTGATACCAGGGGTGGGTTTTAAGGTTATCAGGGGTTATTTTTGACCTGAAATATTGAACCAGTCGTCTATTATTTGAAGACGTCAGTACCATTAACTTGGTTTTCATCAAATGATAGCTTTTGGGATCTTTAAAATGCACCATCTTACGTTTATATTGTTCCGCCCGCAGTGTAGCTTCGGCAATCCGGTTAATCGTAATGGGGTGGGTGCGTAAAAACTCCGGATAACTCTTGCCTGCATAGCGGTTTTTACGTTCCAGTTTCTGGAAAAAACCGGGCATGCCGGAAGGATCATAGCCGGACAGACTGAGATAACGCATACCAATCCGATCCGCTTCTTTCTCATTGGCACGGGTGTAGTTTATCTGTGCCTGCTGACCCGCAGCCGAAAGTCCCATCGCCGCTGCGGCACCAACATTGGCTCCAGCTCCTCCTGCTGCGCCCAGTAAAATCCCGGCAATCATACCTGCCATAATAGGCAGGCTGAGTTGGCTTGACTTTTCAAAACTGCGTGCCAGATGGCGCTGAGTCACATGAGCAATTTCATGCGCCAGTACCGAGGCCAGTTCGCTTTCATTGTCGGTAGTTAAAAACAGACCGCTGTATACAGCTACCACTCCGCCGGGAGTGGCAAAAGCATTGATCTGACTGGAGTTAAGTAAAAAGAAGTGAAAGTTCTGGTAGGCATCATCACTATTGGCCACCAGGGAATAGCCCAGATTCTGAATATATTCATTGAGCTCCAGATCATCAATAACCTGATGAGAATTACGGATCTGGGTGGCAATTTCCCGGCCAATCTGCTCCTCCATATGCGGTGTTAATGACACGCTGGAAGATGCCCCCATATCAGGCAGTTCTATTTCTGCACTGAATGCCGGGCGCAGCAGAAGACTCAGGCAAAAAATGGTATTTAAAAACAGAACAGAAAATTGTTTCACAGAGTCGGAAAAGTCCAGATAATAATTAAGTCATAAGTCGTAATAGATTTAGGGTTCTTGAACAGTTTAAGACAATTTTAGTGGAAAAGTGTTCATATTTTATTCATACTGACATCACTTGAAATTGTTCTGTATATTACTATATAATTAAATGCTTTTTTAAAGCGTATTCTACTAAGGATTTTATAATAAATGTTTACACTTTGTATAGGGGGTTCCTGATCCATGTATGGGATAAAAGAAATTGATGCTGCTGAATTAAGCAAACAACTGGAAAACCTTGCGGATAACATAAAGCTCATTGACGTGCGGACACCAGCAGAAGTGGCTCGTGGTAAGATTTCCGGTTCAGAAAATCTGCCTTTGCATGTTATTCCATTAAAAGTAGATGAGCTGGATTCGGACGATACCATTATCTTTTACTGCCAGACCGGTGCCCGCTCTGCTCAGGCCTGTGCTTTTATGGCCTCCAAAGGGGTAGAAAATGTCTATAATCTGCGCGGAGGGATTGTTACCTGGGCACGGATGGGGTTACCGGTAGCGGGGTAAGAGCCGCCAGCGCTGAGCGTTTAGCGTTCAGAAAGAGCTAGAGCCAGAGCCAGAGCCAGAGCCAGAGCCAGAGCCAGAGCAGAAGAGACTTGGAGCATTGAATGATGTAGTAAGGCATAAATTCTGTTTATGCTTTTGCTGAACGCTTGTTCCATCTATCTCTTTTGGCAGACTTGTTAAACGATATTAAATTATACTAAAATACGTTTGTTTATAATTAATAGATTCGTTAATAATTCTGGTTGTTGGCGCTGTTTTAGGCTAGAATCAGTTTTTTACGATATTTTACACAACCACTCAATACACTCTATAAAAAAGAGACGAGGGAATTTTTAATGGCTAACTTTGATAAAGAATTAGACGCTTCAGGATTAAACTGTCCACTGCCAATTTTACGTGCTAAAAAAGCACTGGCTGAACTGGATTCAGGGCAGGTCCTGCATATTATCGCTACTGATCCTGGTTCTGTAAAAGATTTTGAAGCTTTTGCTAACCAGACCGGTAACGAGTTAATGGAAAGCAGTGAAAACGGTGGAAAATTTGAGTTCTTAATCAAGAAAGCTTAATTTCCTCCGGTTAGTATTTAATACTAAATAAAAAAGTCCGCAAGTGCGGGCTTTTTTATTTCCGGGCTATTCTTTATTAAACAATTAAAATTTCCAGGTGGCCTGTACGCTTAAAATATCCACACTGGAATCATAATCACCTTTTAATCTACCGCTAACACCAGTAAGAGGTTTTAAAAGGGAATACTCCTCATTAATATTAGTATCATCAACCCATAAATGTGAATAACCTGCATCAATAGTTAAACTGGAAGAGGGGGAATAACTTGCTCCAAAACTTAACCAGAAACGGTCATCACCGGGAATCCTGGATGTCCGGCGTCTATCAGAAATAGGTGTTTTATCATGTGCTACACCTGTTCTTAATGTCCATTGTGCATTGTAGGCATATTTCATACCTAGAGAATAACGATAAGCATCATCCCATTTTTCTTTGACTGTCGGAATTTGGTCAATGGTATCACCAACAATCCTTAATTCATCAAAATTACTCCAACTGGTGAAGGTAATATCAGCTAATAAAGTTAAACGGTCATTTAACTGCTGAGTTAAACTAAGAGAGAACGTTGCCGGTGTATCAATGCTGGCGGTGACATCCTGATTTTTCAGCCCTAATAAAGGTGAAACATTTTTATATTTAACATCGCCTTCAAGCTTGTGTGTTATTTTACTTCTATAATGCATTCCAATTCGGGTGGCCTGAGTAATTTCATAGATAAAACCAATGTTAAAGCCTAATTCCCATGAGTCACCTTTAACTTTTGCACTGCCATCGGGTGCCCCGCCTATAGCTGTTTGGTAAATATCTTTTTCAAGAGTTGCCTCAAAATACTGAATATTTAATCCCAGACCAATAGATAATCTATCATTAGCTCTAAAGGCAATTGCAGGATTAAAATTAATGGATTTTACTTCAGAATTGGTCGAGGTGTATCGACCCATCCAGCCATTATCATACTCAGTTTTTAGTCCAAAAGGTGCATTGACACCTAAGCCGATTTTATACTTATCGCCAAAATCCTGGACATAATAAAAATTAGGGACATAGAATGTATCACCGGCATCGCCGCCATCATTTCCGCGGGTAGTACTTAATGCGCCAAGATTTGATAAATCTGTACTGCCTTTATCATTAAATTCAGCCCTGGAATTAATAATATGTAAACCTACCGTCATCTGTGTACCTTTCAGATACATCATACC
>JALVAL010000065.1 GCA_027011205.1 Gammaproteobacteria bacterium | reverse complement strand
CTCCTGGATAGTGCTTTTTCTACAGATTGTACTTTAAATTCCTGGGTAGATGCCATTTTTGTCTCCTAAAACTAAATTTTTCAGGCGACAGGTATGTTGACATAGGGGGCTCTTAAGAATAGACTTCATATAAGTAGATATCTTTCCTGGAACTTTGTCAGCGACTTTTAACAAATAATTTATGAAAAACCAATCAAATTGATTGTTTTCTAGTGTTGGAATTTTTCCTGAACGATATTTTTTGATAAATTCTGAGTTTAGGATTACATCTGTCCAATCTTCATCATCTATTTGATCAAAAAAATACTGGCAAACATAAGAGTTATCAAAGCAACCTGATATCTCTTTGAAAGCATATTTATATCCACACTCATTTACTGTATTTATCAGTCTATCGACTTTATCAAGCTTTTCAAAAAACTTTAAATCACTCATAGGGTAGGCCCTTCATCGTCATAAACATTTATAGGCTTTACTTCGGGTGCCTCACTCCAGTATTCTAAAATCTTCTCCACAGGTTTAAAGTCATCAGGCGATTCTCTAACATAACGAATTACTTTAACCCCGTCCTCATAATATTTTGCATTTTCTTCTTCTTCCTTTTTCATATCCCTAACTGGTTGTTCATTATCGCTTGTTCTCGTATACAAGGTTGGCAATAGAATAAAGTGAGTTGGCCCATTATTATCCGCTCTAGCTTCAATCCTACGCTTAATCTCATTACACAACCTCAATATATTTCTAAGTGCAGGTTCTTGTAGACCACAGCCTATAAAAACAACAGGCTTAAATGAAAATATTTGGGTCAAGAATGAAGGAATGATAGCGCCAGCCTTATCATAATTGTGCTCAAAATCTTCCTCGGTTAAAATCAAATCCCCATCAGTAACTCGACCACCTCGCTCAACATAACCATGGATATAAAAAATAGCTTTATCTTTTATCCTTGAGTATTCCAACCCATCCTTAAAGTCATATAGCTTAAGTTTTTTAAACCTACTTGCTTCTGCTAGCAAAGGATCATAATTAATTGTAATAAAAGCAGAGAAAGGTGATTCTAATAAGTACGTATATCCTAGAGGTAAATGAATATCATCTTTACCAAATTCTTCAGAAAGTATTCGGTGGTATTCATCTGGTGATGCTTTTTTTGCCTGTCCTGCCAACTCTAAATAATCAATATCTCCATCTAAAGCATCTTTATCTATGCCACATGCATCGCATAATTGATCAATTAACTCGCCCCAACTAGTATATTCACCCATTGACAAGCCAGATCCAATAAATGCAATTGATTTTTCAGCCCGAACTGACTTTGTTAGCTCAGTTATTTCCTCTGTTTCTATATACCTATCCATCTTCTATGCTACTAATGCCCTTATGGTTGATGAGATTAGATTTTCTGCTTCGTCATAAGATGTTGTGAGCTGTTGTTCTAATTTGTCACAGAGAGACATAAGTGCATTAACTTTTTCGACAATACGTTTTTGTTCTTCTAGTGGTGGCAATGGTATTTCGAATTGTTCTAATACTTTTTTACTAAGTCCCTCGCGAGCCATTCCTACTTGTCTACCCCACACCATATTCTGTGTGTGTGGCGATAGCATACATAGATGCAAATACTGCCTGGTCTCAGGCTCAGTTAGTCGAATAATGGTAACGTGTTGGCTTACATTGGCTTCATCGAAGTCATCTGGTATCAATGCGCATCGACCCAGTGAAGCACCTGTAATATTTAGAAGAATATCTCTAGGGAAAACCTTCGTATTTGACATCTTTTCATGTGTTTCGTCTGGAATATATGCAACATCATCTAGCTTTAGACCATCATTCCATACATTTTGAGACCTTAAGAATGGAATGCCGGACTCTACATATGCACTTTTACCTCCTCTAGGTGTACTACCTGAGCCAATTCTATTGGTAATCTGACCCAACCTGATGAAACTCCATCCCTCTGGTAATGCAAAAGGAATTTCATCTTCAGGAATATATGGGAATACTAACTGTTTACCTATAACCTTATCTTTTACAAGCTTCTGTTTAGTATGCTCTATATTTTCGATCAATTCAGAAGCAGGTATTTCATTGCAATCTTGTGAAATTAACTTTCCAGTTACAGCCAACTGTAAAATAACATTTCTCAACTGTTTAACATTTTCTAATCCAACAAGATGTTTTTTCTGGCGGCCTTCGCCAGGCGGCATGGGAAGTGTATTGCCGTAGAGGGTGTGGAAGTTATCAGCGAGGCGTTGCCAGTTGTTTTTTAGGTCGTCTTTGCTGTTTGCCAAATTCGTTCCTGACGAATTTCGGTCTTTCCCATTTCCCTGTGGGGCATCTGATGACAACAAGGCTTGTATGGCTGCGGTGTTGGCTTTGAGTAGAGTGTTTGCTTGTTGCTGTTGTTGAGCTTCGAGCTGGTCGCATAGCGACAACAGCTCATCGACTTTAGCGACGATGCGTTTTTGTTCTTGTATGCTTGGGTACGCAATTTTTAGTGCATATGCTTCATTTCTATTTAGCCCTGGTTTTATCCCTTTACCGAGCTGATCCAGTCCTAATGTTTGGAGTAAATAATACGTGTATTTTAAGTCCATAAAATCAGGAGGCATTACATAATATGCCACATCAGTGACCCAACATCCTGTGTTGCTGCAGATATTCAAAGCACCCGCTGAACCCTTTCTGCCTATAACAATACATTTTTTATTTATCAATGATTCTTTATGAGTACCAACGACACCATTTGAACCATAGACAGGATACTCACCAGTTTCTGAACGGGCCTTCTTTGGTAAGTTTTTACCATAGTCAAATGAAAAAACATCAGATACATTTTTATTAATGAATTCCTCATTAATATGTGAATTTGTTAGTACTCCTTTGACTCCTGAATCAATAATCAGTCTCTTTAGACTTGCGTAACCGTTAGGTCCTTGGACAAATACGCCAAACTGTTTAATAAAATTATTGAGTGTTGGGTTATTACCTAAAGCTTGAATCGCCTTTTTTTCTGGATCAACTTTCATTAAGTAGCCTCCGATAAAGCTTTGGCCAGTTCATCTTTTAAAGTATCAAGTGTTTCAGATATTTCATGCTGCAACTGCTGATAGCTCGCCAATAGCTCATCAGGATCACCATGATCGATATCCACAACATGCGGATTTTTAATATCCAAATTGAAGTTAGAAGCAACAATATCTTCAACTGATACTTTCCAGGCTATTTCAGACTCTTTGCGAGCTTTACGTGACTCACCACCCCACCATTCTTTACAGGCATCGAACTCTTCGGCCTTCATAGGCTTGGTTTTGTTGTAGGCTTTCACTCCTTCCGGCAATTGTTGCTCGTAGTACCAGACTTCTTTAGTGGGTGTGCCTTTTTCTAAAAAAAGTAAATTGGTTTTAATTCCTGTGTAAGGTGCGAATACCGAGTTTGGCAGGCGTACAATAGTGTGTAAGTTACATTCCTGTAAGAGCTTTTCTTTGATCTTTGTCTTTACACCTTCACCAAACAACGTACCGTCTGGTAAAACTAGTGCTGCACGACCTGTTGATTCCAGTACATGAATAATCAATTGCAGGAACAGGTCGGCTGTTTCACGGGTTTGAGTCGCTTTGGGAAAGTTGAGCTCTATACCATCTTCTTCCATGCCGCCGAAAGGTGGATTGGTAATGATGACTTTGACACGGTCTTTAGGACCCCAGTCTCGTAATGGCCTGGCTAGTGTATTGTCATGCCTGATCTGGCTAGGCACTTCGATGCCATGCAACAGCATATTGGTCGTACACAGCAAATGCGGTAACTGTTTTTTCTCTACACCATGGATTTGTTGTTGCAGGATATGCCGGTCTTCTACATTTTTTACATAGTTTTTACGAATATGTTCCACACTACAGGTTAAGAAACCACCTGTGCCACAGGCAGGGTCCATTAGCTTTGGGTGCAGATCTTCTAAAACGATGAAATTAAAGTGAAAATTCAACAGTTAAGGCTTGAAAAACAAAAAAAGAGAGATCAAAATACTGGTTTATAAGTCTCTTATATTCATAACCCAATAAAAAG
>JALVAL010000064.1 GCA_027011205.1 Gammaproteobacteria bacterium | reverse complement strand
GTATAATTTATATTTAATAAAATAATAATATGCAAACAACAATACGAGAAGAAAGAATGAATAATGCTAGAGATATAGATGCCTATCTAAACAAAAACATAGAAAAAACACCAACATATGAAAATGAAGCTAACATAGCTACAGCCAATAATGGAGGTGTTGCAAGACCAACTGATTTGCTAGGTATAAGGGATAGCATCTATAGTAGAAAAGGTGGTGTTAACGATGCTAAACAAGCAATGTTAGATAGTAAAAACATACTTGCTGAATATGATAAAACTACCAAAAATAGACAATTTAACATAAGCAATGATTTAGTCTCTAATAGAAAGATAGCTAGAAGAAGAAGTTCAGATATAAATGAAAGGAACTTAGGTAGGGATAGTATAGCTAATGAATATAGGGCTAATGTAGACATATATAATTCTGCAGTAAACGAAGCTCAACAACAAATAAGTTTACAAAACCAAACAATCCAAGAAACAAAAGCATTGATGTTAAAATATCAAGGTGCTGGTATTACATATGACATGCCTTTCGAAGAACAGGTTAATAAGATATATGACTTTAGTAAGAAGCAGTTAGAAGAACAAAAGGAAGAAACCTATAAAAACAACATAATTAACATGTATACACAAGTCAAAGGTTATCCACCTAAGCAAGGTAAGTCAATTAAAGCTATGATAAAAAGTATACGTAAGAAATCAAAGAAAGCAGCACAAGCAGCAGAAGATGCAGCAGAACAACAAAGTTGGATGGCACAACAAAGATTTGATGCTGATATGCAACTATTATATGCTAAGATTGACGCAACTGGTAGAAGTAATAGAGGAGGTAGGGGAGGCAGAACCTTAAAACCTTATGAAGAAGAGTTAGCGAAAGCTAAGCTAGATAATTATCAGGCAACTAATGCTAAAATTAAAAGCCAAACAGCATACTATGATGAAAGGAATGAAGGTGTTGAAGAATCAGTGCAAGAAAGAATGAATAGGGAAAATAATAATAATGGAGATGATGGAGGAAACATGATAAACAATATCCTCAATGGCATAGGCTCTGCAGCAGGTAAGGGAGTAGAATACTTCAGAAACAGATATAACCCAAACCAAGATAACGGTGTAAGTTGGTAAGAAATTAATAAAATAACTTATGGGATTTTTTAAAAATGCTTGGTCCTCTTTAAAGAAAGGCTATAATAAAGGCAAGCAAAAAGAGAGAGCAGCAATAAAAAGCGGTAAAGCTGATAACTTCAGACAAGATGTAAAAGACTTTGCAGGAGGTACTTTAGCTGTAGTAACAGATGTAAGGAATTTAGCTAGACAGGTTAGCAATAATGAATTAGCTAAAAACAACAGGAATAAGTCTAAGGGTCTTATTAGTTTTCCTAGTTGGAAGTATAAACCTAGAATAGAGACAATAGAGTTAGGAGGTAGAAAGTATAAAACCCCTAGCTTTAAGATAGTAGGAACTACAGATGAGTTCATGTCTAGGAACACTAAACAAGACATAGGTAATGTTGGAGGAGAGTTTCTCAAAGTAACCCAATGGCTTCCCTTTGGTGCTGCTGCTAAAGGTTCTTCTATTTTTCGTACTTCTATGGGTATGGGTGGTGCAACTGCAGGTGTAAGCTCTGCTGATGTGTTCTTTAAGGACCTTTCAGATAATAAAAGTACATCAAAGTCAATGTATCATGCTATTACAGTTGCTCCTACAGCTTTTGCTGCAGGTGCTAGTTTAGGTGTTGTTGGTGGTTATATTGGTAGTAGAGTTAGTAGACTTTTTGGTAAGGCTAAACTATCAAAAGAAATAGCTAAAGAAACCAACCCTGTTAAGATACAAAAAATTCTTGATACACAAGACTTACTTCCTGGAACTGTTGACTCAAAGGCTCTCAGTCATGCTTTTGCTAAGAATACAGATGAGTTTGTTATCTATAAGGCAAATGCTACTGCTAAGACTATTAAAGCCACAGAGGAGCTTGTAGGTGCATTACCACCTGAAGTAAAAACTAAATTTACAAAGACTATTGGGGAGATTATAGAAAAGACTGATGACTTTAGAGTGCAAAATGCAACCATAGCTAAATTTGCAGAAACTGAAATTAAAGGTTTAGTAGATAACAATAAGTTGTTTGGTGTTAAGTTAAAGGAAAACTTACCTAAGATAACTAAAGAGTTAAGAAATAATCAAAAAGAGTTTGAGACAAGTATTAAGGTAGCAAAAAAACAACAAAACTATGAAAAAGCCTTAGACAAAACCTCTAAGACTGTTTACAAGGAAATAAATAATGTTAAAAACCCTCAAGACAAACTTAAAAAAGCTAAGCAAATGGTTAAAACTTTACAAGCTGAAGCTAAAGAAGAGGGCTTTACATTGAAGATAACACCTGAAGAAATAGCTGGTATTATGAATCAGGTAGATGCAAGAGCCATTATGACAAAGTTAGAAAGAATGAATAAAAGGGCTAAAAATGTAAAAGTAACTCAAGCTAGTGTTAATAGGAATACATTTAAAACTAAAAGAAAGTGGGTTAGGACACAGGAGCATATATTGTTAAGGAATAAACTTAAAGTAATGCAAAAAGCCTCTAAAACAGGCATGAAACATGGGATGAAAGTTAAGGAAGAGTTTCTACAAGAGGTCCTAAATTATGCTAAAAAGAATCTGCCTAAGGAAAATGTAGAACAAATGTTTACTAAAAAGCAAATCCTAAACATAAAGACTCAACCTCAATTAGACAAGATGTTAGAAAAGATTGATGCTATCAAAGAAAAACTAGCACCAGGTATAGCTTTAGATAAAGAGGTGGGCAAGTTTAAGAAAGACCTTTATTTAAGTGAGAATAAAGCTGCAGCTACTATTTCAAGAACAACTGAAAAAGGCTTAGATAAATACAAAGATGCTAAAAGAACAGTTCTTAAATTAAGGGAGAGATTTAACCTACCAACTAACAAAGAGACAATAAGGATAGCTATCAAGGAAGGCTTTATTGATAAAGAAAACCTAAAGGCATACAAGAAAAGATTATCTGAATTACTACCAGGAGACAAACTTTTGGCAGATAGTGATATACTAACAGTTCAAAAACTCTACAAAGAACAAAACATACCTCAACAAATGCTAGAGACAATGACCCAAAGAGAGGCTACAGAACGCTTTTGGATGGGTAAGATATTTGGAGATGGTATGTTAGGTGCTATTAGAAGATGGACCTCATTTAAGACTTCTGCACAAGCTATGAATAAGAAGTTAGGTAAGGTTATTGGTTATGTTCATGAAGAGATGGCTGTATTTCATAGGCAAGCAGCAGAAGAATTAACTAAGTTAAACAATGTAAAAAAGATTTGGAAAAAGGCTAAGAGAAAAGATAAAGGGGAAATGAAGAATATTGTTAATGCTCTAGAGTCTAATGACACAACAAAACTAACTAAGTCAGAGTTAGATGTATACAAATGGGCTAAGGGTAACTTTGAGAGAGCTGACAAGTACTTCCAAAAGAATTTACCATCATATAGAACTAAGGGGGATGCTTACATGACTAAAATGCAAATGCGTTTTGGAGAATACGTCAAAAAGTTTGGACTTAAAAAAGGTATACAAGAATTTAAAAATGATAATGCTTTCTTAAAGGATGTTCGCAATGAAAGTGAGATAGGTTTTATTATTAATGATTTTGTTAACCCTAACAAAAAAAGTAGATTTACAAAACATAGAGAAGATGTATTTCAAAATACCTCTGAAGATTTGTTTTATATCATGGACACTTACATGTCTGCGTTTCTTAAAGGTAAGTATCAAAGGAATACTATGAAAGCCTTAGAGTTTACAATGAAACACATGAACCAAAATGACCATGCTTTTAGGATGCTTAAGGCTATGCAAGGTAATATAGCTCCTAAAGCTAGTACTACAGGAGAGAAAGCTATGGATATGGGGTTGGATTTAATCTACCTCAACACTCTTTCTGTAAGACCTCTGTCAGGGTTAAATAACTTAGTTGGTGGGCAAGTAACTAATTTTAAAGTACATGGGTTGTATAAGACTCTTAGAGGCTTACAGTTATAT
>JALVAL010000063.1 GCA_027011205.1 Gammaproteobacteria bacterium | reverse complement strand
GGCCACATAGGTACTTTGACTGCAAACGCCAGCAGGAATGACAGGAAAATTAAAATTTGCGGTGTTAAATCCAGTGGTAATTTTTGCAGATCAAGAATACTGAAGGTACCGACACCATTGACATCAATGGCATGCATATACAGATACAGCAGAGAAATCAGCATAAAGACTGAACCCAGAAAGGTGTACAGAAAGAATTTAATGGTGGCATAAACCCGATTTGGGCCACCCCAGATACCGATAATAACAAACATAGGTATCAGCAGCGCTTCCCAAAATACATAAAACAGCATGGCATCCAGTGAGGCAAAAGCACCTATCATTAAGCCTTCAAGAATTAAAAAAGCCGCCAGATACTGAGCTACTTTATAGGTAATAACCTTCCAGGCCGCAATAATTACGATAACCGTTATAAAAGTGGTCAGTAGAATAAGAGGCATGGAAATACCATCCACACCAATATGATAATTAATATGAAAGCTGCTGATCCAGGGCAGCAGTTCTTCAAACTGCATACTGGCCAGGCTATTGTCAAATTGTGTGTACAACGGTATTGAAAGTGCCAGTGTTGCCAGAGATACCAGCAATGAAAGCACTTTGGCTTCAATGCTGTTTTTACTTCCAGTTGCCAGCACCAGCATCCCACCTATAATGGGAGTCCAAATCACCAGACTTAATAACGGCAAATTTGAAAACATTTATTTATTACCTTTTTACTTAAAATTGTATTGTGAAGGTGGTTATAACCTGCCCTCACCCTACCCCTCTCACACAGGGAGAGGGAATATATTTTGTTTTAATAAACAACAATGACCAATAAGGCGATCAGCCCTAAGATCATGGCGAATGCGTAGTGATATAAATAACCGGTCTGCATATGTCGAATAATACCGGAGAACCAGGCCACACTTTTTGCAGAGCCATTGACAATAATACCGTCAATAATCAGGATGTCCCCAATTCTGGATAATAAGTTACCAATACCACGAGTACCCGCAGCAATGACTTTTTCATTAAAAATATCAAAGCCGTATTTATTGTCCATAATAGTGTAAAGCCACTGGAAAGAATCCTTGATCTTGCCCGGTACTGAAGGATTTTTCATATACAGCAGCCAGGCCACTGCAATACCAGCAACCATTAACATAAAGGGCGCAGAGCTTAAACTGTGCAACACCATTGCCAGTGGACCATGATATTCTTCTTTAAGGTGTTCCAGTACATTGTGAGCTTCTGAAACAAACACCACACCATGGAAATAATCGCCATACAATACGCTGCCAATAGTCATACCACCAATAATCACCGATGGAATGGCCAGTAAAATTAAAGGTATGGTAACCACCCAGGGTGATTCTTTTAAATGTTCTTTAGTATGGTTATCCATACGTTCTTCACCATGAAAGACAATAAAGAACAATCTCAGGCTGTATAGCGCTGTAACAAAAACTCCCAGCAGAACTGAATAATAGGCAAAACTAGCGCCTGGAATATGGGCTGTCTGAACAGCTTCAATAATGCTGTCCTTAGAGAAAAAACCGGAGAACCCAGGGAAACCTATCAGTGCCAGAGTCCCGATTAATGAGGTCCAGTAAGTAATCGGCATGTATTTTTTTAACCCGCCCATTTTGCGAATATCCTGTACATGGTGCATGCCGATAATAACAGAACCGGCGGCCAGGAATAACAGCGCCTTAAAGAAAGCATGGGTCATCAGATGAAACACTGCAGCGGAATACGCTGAAGCACCTAATGCAACGGTCATATAACCAAGCTGAGAGAGTGTTGAATACGCCACCACTCGCTTGATATCGTTTTGAATAATACCCAGAAAGCCCATAAATAGAGCGGTAATAGCACCAATAACCAGAATAAAAGACAATGCAGTTTCAGACAGTTCAAACAATGGCGACATTCTGGTCACCATAAAGATACCGGCAGTTACCATAGTAGCCGCATGGATCAGAGCAGAAATGGGAGTAGGGCCTTCCATTGAATCGGGCAACCACACATGTAATGGTACCTGAGCTGATTTACCCATGGCACCGATAAATAATAATATACAGATAACAGTGATCATTGACCACTGCATACCGGGTATAAGTTCAATCGTGGCACCGGCTTTAGAGTCAGCTGCTGCAAAGACCTGAGCATAATCCAGAGTATTAAACAGCATAAGAATACCGGCAATACCCAGAATAAAACCAAAGTCACCGACCCGGTTTACCAGAAAGGCTTTCAGATTGGCAAAAATAGCACTTTCTTTTTTATAATAAAAACCAATTAACAGATAGGAAACCAGCCCTACTGCTTCCCAGCCAAAGAACAACTGCAGGAAGTTATTGGACATGACCAGCATATACATGGAGAAAGTAAACAGCGATATATAGCTGAAAAAACGTTTATAGCCCGGATCATCGTGCATATAACCAATGGTATACAAATGCACCATGAGCGAAACAAAACTGACTACGACTAACATCATAGAGGTCAGATTATCCACCATGAAGCCCACTTCAAAGTGAATGCCGTCACTGACCAGCCAGGTATAAACGGTTTCGTTATAGATATGAGCGCCATCAAAGGCAAAATATTTGAAAACGAACAATGCCAGAATAAATGATATGGCTACCCCGGCAATGGTTACGATATGAGACACTGCCCGACTGATATAAGTACCAAAAACACCCGCAATAATGGAACCGATCAGCGGTGCCAGTACAATGGCCAGATAAACTTGTGAGTCGCTATAATTTTCAAACACTGGATTAACCTTTCAATGTATCGAGTTCTTCGACATTAATAGTACGTTTGTTTCTAAACAACACCACTAAAATTGCCAGGCCAATTGCTGCTTCTGCTGCCGCAACGGTAAGAATAAAGAAAACAAAGACCTGCCCTGCGCTATCTCCCAGATAATGAGAAAATGCAATAAAATTAGTATTCACAGCCAGCAGCATGAGTTCCACACACATCAGCAGAATCAGGACATTTTTTCGATTAATAAAAATACCGGCCATACTGATGGAAAACACAATAGCACCCAGAACCAGAAAATGAGTAAGTGATAACATTATTTTCTCTCCTGTGCTTCAACTTTCATAACACGTAAACGATCTTTACTCTTAACCGCAACCTGTTCTTCAATTTTCTGATGACGGGTATTGGGACGTCGTCTCAAGGTCAGGCTGATGGCGGCAATAATACCAACCAGCAGAATAACGGCTGCAATTTCAAACGCATAAACATAGTCGGTGTATATTACCTTACCCAGTTCAGCTACATTACTATAATCTGCAGCATGAGGATCCGGTATGGTAAAGACAGATGCACTAAACGAATCGCCGCCCACCACAAAGAAAATAGTCGCAAACATGGCAATGGCAACCGCAACGGCCAGCGGTAGATTATTAACAAAACCTTTTTTAATTTGCGCCATATTGATGTCCAGCATCATAACCACAAACAGGAACAGCACCATAACCGCACCCACATAAACAATCACCAGAATAATGGCCAGGAATTCAGCTTCCAGTAATAACCAGATGGCGGCCGAGGAAAAAAAACTCAGTACCAGAAAAAATGCGGCTTTTACCGGATTGTTAACGGTAATGACCATCAGAGCAGAAAGCACCAAGAAGGCCGAAAAAACGTAAAAAACAAAGGTTTCCATATATTATTCCACTTTTGGCAGACATCTTTTTATCAGGAAATGTCTGGCCATTTTTCTTAATAATTAGTTTCGCAACTCATTTTTTAACTGTCATAATTAGCGATAAGGTGCATCCTGTGCCCGGTCTGCTGCAATCTGCTGCTCGTATTTATCACCCACTGCCAGTAATTTTTCTTTGGTCATTAGCAGGTCACCGCGTTCTTCACCGTGATACTCAAAAATCCGGGTTTCAACAATGGAATCCACTGGACAGGATTCTTCACAGAAACCACAGAAAATACATTTGGTTAAATCAATATCATAGCTTTTGGTTCTACGAGTACCATCTTTGCGCTCTTCAGATTCAATACTTATTGCCAGAGCAGGACAGATAGCTTCACAGAGTTTACAGGCGATACAGCGTTCTTCACCATTGGCATAACGACGCAATGCATGCAAACCTCTAAAACGAAATGACTGGGGTGTTTTTTCTTCCGGGTACTGAACTGTGATCTTTTTCTTAAAAAGATATTTCCCCGTAACACTTAAGCCCTTAAAAAGTTCTGCTAAAAACAGGCTGTTAATAAACTGGGTCAGATGGCGCACAAACTATCTCCAAAAATACACATTTTTCTGCAATTAACCCTTGATGAACCAGGGCGCTATTTGCATGTAATACATAATGCCAATGACATAAATCCATACTATGGTAACCGGTATAAATACTTTCCAGCCCAGACGCATGATCTGATCATAACGATAACGCGGGAATGTTGCTCTGAACCATAAGAACAGGAACATAAAAATGGCTGTTTTTGCTAATAACCAGACTATGCTGGAAGCAGCCAGAAAGCTGGAACCCAGCCCCAGGAAACCGACACCTTCAAAAGGTGATAACCAGCCACCCATAAACAGCAAAGCGGCCATAATGGAAATCAGGATCATATTGGCGTATTCCGCCAGGAAGAAGATGGCAAACAGGATACCGGAATACTCTACGTGGAAACCGGCTACAATTTCAGATTCACCTTCGGCAACATCAAAAGGTGCACGATTGGTCTCTGCCACACCTGAAATAAAGTAAATAAAAAACAGGGGTAATAAGGGCCACATATACCAGCCCCAGATACTGCCGCTCTGGCCTTCGACAATTTCGCCAATATTCAGACTGCGCGCGGCCATTACTACGCCAACCAGCGCAAAGCCCATAGCAATTTCATAGGAGACTACCTGGGCAGCGGTTCTCAGGGTACTCATAATGGCGTACTTGGAATTGGATGACCAGCCGGCCAGAATAACACCGTACACACCAATAGAGGTCATGGCCAGAATATATAATAAAGCAACATTCAGATCCGCCAGTACCATTTCCGAACCAAAGGGTATAACAGCCCAGGCCGCCAGTGCGGTGGCAATGGCCAGTGTCGGCGCGATAGTAAACAGAACCTTATTGGCTCCGGAAGGAAAAATAATTTCCTTAAACATCAGCTTCATGGCATCGGCGATAGGCTGCAGCCAGCCTCTGGGTCCGACACGGTTGGGTCCTATACGAACCTGCATATAACCGATAATTTTTCGTTCTGCATAGGTGAAATATGCCACAGTTAATAATAACGGCACCAGGATCACTATGATCTTAACGAGTATATTAATTACCGGTATTTCATAAATGGATAAAATCAGGTCTAACAAAATCTGCTCCGTTTATTAAGCTGTACTTTTTTGTTACACATTTGTTGCTGCCCATGTGTGTTCATTTAGAGACCAGTTCAATTGTGTCATATCCGCCACCCAAAGCGCTCGCCTGTTCAATACCTGCCGGTATATAAACACAATTATCAGCAATTCGGTCATCAATGCTAATACTGATATCCACATTGTATTTATCCTGAACGGCAGACACGTCCTGTCCGTCTTCCAGTTTCAGTTTTTTCGCCAGTGCAGAATTAATACGCGCGCTATTTACCTGAGCATCAGCTGTCAGCTGCAAGGCATGAGCATGACGAACCACACTATCAACACAATAAACAGGTAATTCAGCAATACGCTGCATAGCTGTTTCTGCTTTGATACTGTCCGGACACTGCCAGTCTATCTGATTCTCTGCAGCACGGGTACTGGAATCACCTGAGGCTGATTTGACCTCGCCCAGAACCTCTTCTGAACTTTGATAGTCAAAACCATCCACATCAAATAGATTTCCCATTACCCGCAGGATCTTCCAGCCGGGTTTGGCCTGTCCTCTGGCTTTACTGACGGCATTAAAGCTCTGCCAGTTTCCAGCCACATTAATCAGTGTGCCGGATGATTCAGTCACTGCAGCCAGTGGTAAAATAACATCGGCATTATCCTGCAAAGCATCTGACGGGTACAGACTCAGAGACACTACAAAGTCAGCACTTTGCAGAGCACTAATGGCCTGCTGCGGATTTTCTATATCCCGCTCCGGCTCAATATTAAATAAAACATAGCCTTTGCGTGGCTCTGCCAGCATCGCCTGGGTATTCAAACCATTATCAGCCTGTTGTTTTTTATCTCTATAAGGTAATAAACCGGCCAGACAAGCGCCTGAAGTATTCGCTCCCGGAGTTAAATATCCCAAAGTTGAAGCCGTTGCTGAAGCCAGGTATGAGGCCAGCATACGCATCGCCGCATAATTCGGCATAGCCTGCAGCATAGTACCTATAATAACGGCTGAATGTTCACCATTATTAAGCTCTTCAATACAGGCTTTGTGTTCATCACCGACTTTCACAGAGGCAACCAGTGCAGATAAGCCTTCCGGTGCTTCTTTAGCGGTTACTTCCAGCGCCGCTTTTGCCAGTACTTTTAATTCTTTAAACATTTGCGACGGAGCCGTCACAAATTCATGCGCCACCTTAAAAATAGCATCATTCCTGACGGGATTAACAAACGAGATTTTCGCCCCTTTTAATGCCGCCTGTCTTAAATGGTGTCCCATAATCGGTTGTTCTTTACGAACATTGGAACCAATGAGTAATGCCGCATTGAGGTTGTTGACCTCTGACAATGGCATACCCAGTCCCAAAAATTCAGGATCCTGATCCTGACCACTGAAATCAGTCTGACGCAAACGGTGATCAATATTATGACAGCCTATTCCACGCATTAATTTCTGTAGTAAATACATTTCCTCGGTAGTTGCCGAAGGTGAACACAGGGCACCTATCTGAGTGCCGTCATTAATCTGTTTTAAGCCGTTGACGGCAAACTGCAGGGCATCATCCCAGCTTGCCTGCTGCCATTGTCCATCCTGTTTAATCATAGGCCGGGTCAGACGCTGCTCACTATTAATGCCTTCAAAACTGTAGCGATCTCTATCGGATATCCAGCTGTCATTGATATCATTGTTTTCACGGGCAATGACCCGTTTAATTTCACCATTTTTGGTCTGTACATTATAGTTGGAACCAATGCAGTCATGTGCCGCAATAGCGTCGTTGCTGGCCAGTTCCCATACACGATAGGTAAAACGGGACACTTTAGAGGTCAGCGCCCCCACCGGACACAGGTCAATAATGTTTCCGGACAGTTCAGAATCCACACTTTTTTCAATATAAGTGCCAATTTCCATCCAGTCACCACGGCCACAGGCTCCCAGTTCACGCATACCGGCAATTTCCTGCCCGAAACGAACACAGCGGGTACAATGGATACAACGGGTCAGTTCGGTGGCAATTAAAGGACCAATGTTTTTGTCTTTTACCACCCGCTTCATTTCATGATATTTGGTGGAATCACTGCCATAACCCACAGAAAAGTCCTGCAGGTCACATTCCCCCCCCTGATCACAGACCGGGCAGTCAAGAGGATGGTTAATTAACAGGAATTCCATAACCGCTTTCTGCGCTGCCAGGGCTTTGGTTGATCGGGTATTAACCACCATACCTTCCGTCACAGGAGTTGCACAGGCAGGAATAGGCTTAGGGGCTTTTTCTACTTCCACCAGACACATCCGGCAGTTTGCAGCAATGGAGAGATTTTTATGATAACAAAAACGGGGTATGGCAATACCTGCATTATCAGCTGCTTCAATCAGCATCTGACCCTGCTCTGCCTGAACCTGTTTTCCGTTAATTTCAATCGTTACCATATTAAAATACTCGTTAATCTGTCTTTAAAGTTTATCCTCACTCCTGCCCTCTCCTGTCCGGAGAAGGTAAGCTTACGGAGCGATTTATTAGTTACTGCCCGGCCCGACCATACATTTTTTATGATCAATGTGATACTGAAACTCATCACGATAATGCTTTAAAAAGCCTTTTACCGGCAGGGATGCGGCTTCACCCAGGGCACAAATGGTACGCCCCATAATATCGCCGGCCACTTTGTCCAGCAGGTCCAGGTCTTCCTGTCTGCCCTGACCGTGTTCTATACGATGCATGACTCTTGACAACCAGCCTGTGCCTTCCCGACAGGGAGTACACTGACCACAGGATTCTTCATGATAAAAATGTGACAACCTGGCCAGAGCGTTCACCATGCACACCTGATCATCCAGAATAATTACCGCACCGGAACCCAGCATGGAACCGGCCTTTGAAATACCGTCATAATCCATGGTTACGTCCATCATCTGTTCTGCGGGGATCACGGGTGATGAGCTGCCGCCTGGAATAACGGCTTTTAAGGTGTAACCGTCTTTCATACCACCGCACATTTCCAGTAATTCTGAAAAAGGCGTACCCATATTAATTTCGTAATTTCCGGGGCGTTTGACATTACCGGACACCGAAAAGATTTTAGTGCCGCCGTTATTAGGCTTTCCCATGTCCAGAAACCATTGTCCGCCTTTTTCCACAATCACTGGGATTGAGGCCAGAGTTTCGGTGTTGTTAATTGTAGTGGGCTTACCGTATAAACCAAAACTGGCAGGAAAAGGGGGTTTAAAACGTGGCTGCCCCTTTTTACCTTCAATGGATTCCAGCAGTGCGGTTTCTTCACCGCAAATATAAGCGCCGCCGCCTAAATGGGCGTGCAGATCAAAATTAAAATCGCTGCCAAACAGTTTTTCACCCAGGTAACCGGCTTCACGTGCTTCGTTCAAAGCATTATCAAAACGGCTGAAGGGTTCCCAGAATTCACCACGGATATAGTTATATCCGCAATCAGCTCCAATACAATAAGCAGCAATGGCCATACCTTCAATCAACTGGTGCGGGTTATAACGAAGAATATCACGATCCTTGCAGGTACCCGGTTCACCTTCATCTGAATTACAGACGATATATTTCTGACCCGGTGCCTGACGCGGCATAAAGCTCCATTTCAGGCCCGTTGGGAAACCGGCACCACCACGACCTCTTAAAGCGGAAGTTTTTACTTCTTCAATAATATCTTCAGCCGATATCTTCTCCGTGAGGATCTTTTTCAGAGACTCATAGCCGCCCACACTGAGATAGGACTCCAGCGTCCAGGGCTTGTCAAGATGTAATGTTCTAAAACAAACTTCGTTTGCCATTTAATACTCCGCCTGGCTTTAAATACTCAAGCAATTTATTTTTGTTACCATATTTTTACTATAACGACAATGTTGTGTCATCATTATTTTAAACTATTCAGGATCTCATCAATTTTTTCAGGACTCAGATTCTCGTAATAGTGTTCACCAATCTGAATCATGGGGGCACCGGAACAGGCTCCCAGACATTCGACTTCTTTCAGAGTAAACTGATTATCTTCAGTGGTTTCGCCCAGTTTAATGTCTAATTTCTCTTCCAGGTGATCAACAATTTTTCCGGAACCGCAATTCATACAGGAAATATTGGTACAGACACAGATCTTGTGCTTCCCTACTGGTTGATGTTCATACATGGAGTAAAAGGTAGCGACTTCATAGACATGGATATTATCCATGTCCAGATAGTCTGCTACGGCATCCATTAATTCCCGAGTTAGCCAGCCGCCATTTTGATCCTGCACAATACGCAGAGCCGCCATGACCGCAGACTGTTTTTGATCATCCGGATATTTAGTCAGCCATTGATCGATATCCTGTTTCGATTCAGCATTAATAAGTTCGCTCGGTGATTGAGTCACTTGAGACATTATCTGTCAATCTCCCCAAATACAATATCCAGTGTACCAATAACGGTAACTACATCCGCAAGCATATGTCCCTTAACAAGAAAATCCATTGCGGAAAGATGTGCAAAGCCTGGCGCTCTGATTTTTAAACGGTAGGGTTTATTGGCACCATCGGAAACAATATAGGTACCAAATTCGCCTTTTGGATGTTCTACGCCGCAATAGGCCTCACCTTCCGGTACCATATAACCTTCGGTAAAGTGTTTAAAATGATGGATTAAACCTTCCATATCCTGTTTCATATCCATGCGTTCGGGTATAGTCAGTTTGTGATCTTCGTGCATAACTGGACCGGGATTGTTCTGCAGCCACTCAATACACTGACTGATAATACGATTAGACTGACGCATTTCTTCCATTCGAACCACATAACGATCATAGCAGTCACCATTGGTTCCAACCGGAATATCAAAGTCCAGTTTATCGTAGACTTCATAAGGTTCCATCTTACGCAGATCCCAGGCAACACCTGAAGCACGTAACATAGGGCCAGTCATGCTCAGGTCTTTGGCCTGCTGCTCAGTCAGACAGCCAATATCAACCGTCCTCTGTTTCCAGATACGGTTTTCAGTCAGCAGGATTTCGTATTCATCCACATAGGTCTCAAAACGGCTGGTAAAATCTTTTAAAAAGTCCAGTAAGGAACCCTGACGATTTTTATTCAGTTCGTTCACTTCCTTCTGATTATGCCATTGTGAAGCTTCGTACTGTGGCATGCTATCGGGCAGGTCGCGGTAAACACCGCCGGGACGATAATAGGAGGCATGCATACGGGCACCGGATACTGCCTCATAGGCATCCATTAAATCTTCGCGTTCACGGAAACAATACAGGAACATGGTCATAGCGCCCACATCCAGAGCATGTGTTCCCAGCCACATAAGATGATTCAGAATACGGGTGATTTCATCAAACATTACGCGGATATACTGAGCACGTTCGGGTACTTCAATATCCAGTAATTTTTCAATGGTCATGCAATAGGCATGCTCATTACACATCATGGACACATAGTCCAGACGATCCATATAACCAATACTCTGGTTATAAATACGACTCTCAGCCAGTTTTTCGGTACCACGATGCAGCAGACCAACATGGGGGTCAGCTCTTTGAATCACTTCACCATCCAGTTCCAGTACCAGACGTAATACGCCATGCGCAGCAGGATGCTGCGGGCCGAAGTTAAGGGTATAGTTCTGAATTTCTGACATTAGGCCTTATCCCCACTTTCTTTTTGCACCGAAGCTTCCTGTGCTTCTGCGGCTTCCTGAGCCCGAGCTGCCAGCTCACGTTCTGCATATCTATTATCAGCCACAATAACCCTGGGAATATTTACCCGTTCTTCAAGCGTAACCGGTTCATAAACAACCCGTTGCTTATTGGCATCGTAGCGCATCTCAACCTGACCCACCAGAGGAAAGTCCTTGCGCAGCGGGTGTCCGATAAAACCATAATCGGTCAGGATGCGCCTTAAATCAGGATGGCCGGAATACAAAATACCCAGCATATCGAAGGCTTCCCGTTCAAACCAGTTTGCACCGCCCCACAGACCGACAATGGAATCCACTACCGGAAAGTCATTATCCAGCCATGTTCTGAGACGAATTCGATGATTATTAGTAACTGACAGCAGGTGACAAACCGAAGCATAACGACTGGGAATTTTTTTTGCAGCAGAGCTTTTAGAGTCACCGGAGTTTGTAGCAACACCATAGCTGCTGTAATCAACCCCGCAGACATCAACAACGGTATCAAAAGCCAGCTCTGAGTCATCTTTTAATATCTCACAGACAGCTATCAGATTCTCCTTGCTGACTTCAATGGTGAGTTCACCATGAGCAACGGTAGCCGAAATAGCCTCAATTGGAGCCAGTTTAGCGGTTACTTTTTCAGACAGTTCAGAATAATATTGAGACATTCAGTATCTTCTCTACTTTATATTTGCTCTAGTTCTGCTCTTGCTTTAACGAGCAATGGTATTGGTACGTTTGATTTTGTTCTGCAGCTGGATAATACCATATAGCAGCGCTTCTGCTGTGGGTGGACAGCCCGGTACATAAATATCCACCGGCACGACCCGGTCACAACCACGCACAACGGCATAGGAATAATGGTAATAGCCGCCACCGTTAGCACATGAGCCCATGGAAATAACCCAGCGGGGTTCAGCCATCTGGTCATAAACCTTGCGCAGGGCCGGAGCCATTTTGTTTACCAGTGTGCCGGCTACAATCATCACGTCAGACTGTCTTGGGCTGGGACGAAACACAATACCGAAACGGTCCAGATCATAGCGTGAAGCACCGGCCTGCATCATTTCTACCGCACAGCAGGCAAGTCCAAAGGTCATTGGCCACATGGAACCGGTTCTGGCCCAGTTAATCATCTTATCCGCAGTGGTGGTGATCAGACCTTCTTCAAGTAATCCTTCTATTCCCATTCAAGCGCACCTTTTTTCCATTCGTAGATAAAACCAACCACTAACAGGCCCAGAAAAATAGCCATTGCCACCAGCCCGAAGGTACCAATACTGTCCAGTACCACTGCCCAGGGGAATAAAAATGCGATTTCCAGATCAAAAATAATAAACAGGATTGCAACCAGATAGTAACGAACGTCAAACTTCATACGTGAATCTTCAAATGCCTCGAAGCCGCATTCGTAAGGTGAATTTTTTTCTCGATCAGGTCTGTGCGGTGATAAGATAAGACCTGCTGCAGTCATCCCGATTCCAACCAGAAGCCCCACTCCCATAAAAATCAGTACAGGAAGGTAATTTTCAAGCATATTAGCGCTCCTTACATAATCTGACTTAAGTCAGACACTAATATTATTTAAGGTTATTATAAGTTCTTATTGTTAGTTTAAAGTGTCTTGTCTATTGCTTGTTCTGGTACTTATTCAAGCACTAAATTAAATATACTTTAAACCAATTTTAATCTTATGAAAAGCCTTTTTAACAGGCAATTACATCTTTTTATAATATGTTAAAAGGCAGGATTGACAGGAAGTAAAGAAGTATTTGCTAACTTATTGATAGATATCAATAGGAACGAAATACTGATCCTGTAATCCCCTCCCATTGTCATTTGTTTCAGCTCGCATTCAGAATATTATTATTTTATATTGCATTGTATCTGAATTTGGTGCCGATGGCCGGAATCGAACCGGCACGGCCTTCGCCACTACCCCCTCAAGATAGCGTGTCTACCAATTCCACCACATCGGCGAACTCTTTTGTAACTATTCTGTATAAATTACCGTATCAGATTGTAGAAACTCTTATTATACTGACGTAGTTATCTTTTATTATTCCTATTTTGCAGGTACCGGTATTGCCGGTTTATCACTGCTTTCAGCCGGAGTACTATCACTCACAGGCAGTGCAGGCTTATCTTCAGATTGTATTTGTTGCACCTGGTTAGATACTTCTACAGATTCAGCTTTTTGTTCCGATATTTTGCCGGACAAAAAAGACAGAAACAGACTGGTAATAAAGAAAACAGTGGCCAGGACAGCGGTTGTTTTGGTCATAAAATTACCAGAACCCTGGCTGCCAAATACTGTTGCTGAAGCACCACCGCCTCCGCTGCCAAAAGCAGCGCCGGCATCAGCCCCCTTACCCTGCTGGATAAGGATTAGACCGACAAGTGTAATAGCAACAATAATATGAA
>JALVAL010000062.1 GCA_027011205.1 Gammaproteobacteria bacterium | reverse complement strand
GAATCCATATAGAGTATGCCTTACATGAAATCCAGAGTTTTAAAACCGTTTTTTATTCTGTCTATTGTTTTTTTATTAATCGTAGTCATACAGTCTGTATCCGCATCCATTTCAGATGCATTTAAACAACAACTGCAAATAGCAGGCAATAATCCATTAATAATCGGGCAGCATGAGATCGCTGTCCCGCAGATGCTCAGAAATTTTTATCAGTACAACGATTATCAACCGGTATGGAACAAAGCCAAAATTAATGTATTGTTAAAAAACATTAAACAAAGCAGCACACTTGGGCTTTCTCCGGAAGATTATCTGCAAACAGAAATCACCACCCGACTAAAACAGAAACCCATGACGGAACAGAGAAAGGCCCAACTGGATATTTTACTGACTTACTCTTTAATTCGTCTGGCCTATCACCTGAAATTTGGCAAAGTAGTACCTTCCGAACTGGATCCTGACTGGAATCTCAGGCGAGCATTTACCACTGCTGATCAGATTGCCGTATTGCATTATGCCCTGCGCTCCAGAGATAAACTGGAAAAAATGCTGGTTAAAATCAGTAATATCGGTCCTTTTTATCAGGGTCTGATAAAAGCTCTGGCCTGTTACCGGCAAATTGAAACAGAAGGAGGCTGGCAGGCCATTCCTTCAGGTCAGACTATTAAACCGGATATGTCCGATCCCAGAATTCCTTTAATTAAAGCACGTTTACAATTTTCCGGAGACTTACCCAGAACCAGCATTAATCCCACTGACCAGCAATACACCCAGACTCTTGAAAATGCAGTAAAACAATATCAGCAACGCCATAATCTGGAATCTGACGGGGTCATTGGCAAAGGTACTCTGGCACAGATGAATGTCCCGGTTGAGCAACGTATTGACCAGATCAAAGCCAATCTGGAGCGTATGCGCTGGGTTAATGATAACCTGGGAGATGAATTTGTGGTGGTTAATATTGCCGGGTTTCAGGTTTATTATGCCAAAAACAATAAAATAACCTGGCACACCAGAGCGCAGGTCGGTACCAGCTATCGCAAAACTCCGGTATTCAGAGATGAAATCAGTTATGTGGAATTTAACCCAACCTGGACTGTCCCGCCTACTATTTTGCGCAAAGATGTATTGCCGAAAATAAAAAAGGACCGTTCCTATTTAAAGAAAAAAAACATGAACATTATTGATCGCAATGGTAACATTATTAATCCGCAAAGTATTAACTGGTCCTCTGTCAGCGCTGGGAATTTCCCTTATATGATCCGTCAGGAACCTGGCCCCACTAATGCCTTGGGACGGGTAAAAATCATGTTCCCCAACAAACATCTGGTGTATCTGCATGATACCCCCAGTAAAAGCAAATTTGACAGGGCAAAGCGAGCCTTTAGTTCCGGCTGTGTACGTGTTCAGAAACCATTTGAACTGGTTGAAATATTATTAAAAAATCAAATCAAATGGAATCAGGAGAGCTTTAGGAAAATTCTGGACAGCGGCAAAACCCGACGAGTGAATTTACCTGAACCGGTACCGGTTCTATTATTATATTTTACCGCCAGAATGGGTGAAAAAGGTCAGGTTTATTTCTTTAAAGACGTCTACAAACGTGATGAAAAAGTGATAAAAGCACTGCAAAAACCCTTTAAATTTGTCAGACCGGAAGATAACCCCAACAGTTAATCTCCGGGGTTTTCAGAGGCTTCCCACATGGCTTTGCAGGCTTCTTTTCCATCTTCTGGAAGCCCTTTACCAAACAGTCGTCGAACCGGTACATGAACAGGACTGGTGATAAAAGAAACTACAGATTTAGTCAGCACCAGAGGCGGTAAATCGATATCAATCAGATTATTCAGACCCGCACCAGTCAGTTTACCTGAATAAACCTTATCCTGTAAAAAGCCATTGAACTTAATATTAATATCATTTTTAGACGTTATATGACCGGTTAAACCTTTCAGTTTAAAATCAACAGCCTTATTAATAGACTGATCAATCAGATACACATTGATATCATTAAAACTTAAATTACCCAGTGCCTCAAAATAAAATATTCCCTGTTTTTTTGCCTGGCTTGCAGAGGCGCTGGCTGTTTTATTACATCTGATTTATCCGCGAAATTAAAATCCCAGTTAGAATTCCCCCGGGTATCAGTTTCCAGATTCAGGATAATAGCCTGGGCCGTAAAATCCGACACATTCAGTTCACCTCTCAGCAGAGGCATTAAGGCTGAAGATGCAAACGGCCAAAATGAGCAAACTTATCACCGCTTTGCCATTGATGCTCCCGTGGATTACAAATTGAAACATCAGTAATTTCAAGGGTTGGCCAGAGAGTCGGGATAATAAAAACAGCTATTAGGATATTTCCGATCAGCTGCCCCAACAAAACAGATAATTAATCTGAATGGCTTTCATTGATATCAATACCATTACGCAGTAAAGCTAATATTTTTTCAGCGGGTAAGGCACGACTGTATAAATAGCCCTGAAATTCATCACAACCATGTTGTCGTAAAAACCGCGCCTGTTCAATAGTTTCAATGCCTTCAGCTATAACAGCAAGCCCCATTTGTTTGCCCATTGCCAGAATGGTCAGGGTAATTTCAGTAGCATCAGCATTCTTGCCTATTTCGCGAGTAAAAGACTGGTCAATCTTCAATCGGTCCAGAGGAAAATTACGCAGGCTGCTCAAGGAGGAATAACCGGTACCAAAATCATCAATGGCCAGTTCCATACCCTGCTGTTTAATCGTTTGCATCACCTGTACTGCATTATCCATATCATGCATTAGGGAACTTTCTGTAATTTCCAGTTCCAGCTGTGAAGGTTTGATACCCGTCTGTTCCACAATCTGACGCACACTGGCAGCCAGCCCCGGTACTATAAACTGTAATGGTGACACATTAACCGCCAGACGCAATGGACCCAAACCTTCGTCATGCCAGCTTTTTAATTGCTGACAGGCTGTTTCAAGCACCCATTTACCAATCGTATTTATCAGCCCAACATGTTCAGCAACGGGTATAAAAGTATTCGGCCCAACCCAGCCAAGCAATGGACTCTGCCATCTTAAAAGTGCTTCTACACCCATAATACGACCATTTTTAGCATTGATTTGTGGTTGATAATAAACCTCAAACTCACCTCGTTCCAGAGCATGAACAAGAGCCTGTTCCAGGCGCGATCGAACCTGCAGTTTATGCCCGATGTCTGCAGAATAGATACACAGGGGAGCCGCATCATCAATTCTGGATTTAAACATGGCCGTATAGGCATTGCGTAACAGAGTCAAGCCATCAAGTCCATCATCTGGCCAGACACTGACACCAATTTGAGGTGTCAACAATAATTCCTGTCCATTTTGCAGCAGAGGTTGCTGTAAATGATTTAGCAGATTTTTTGCAGCGGATTCAATTTCATCAATTTCCTGCAGATCATTTAATAAAACAGCAAAATCATCCCCGTTTAAATGGGCTATAAATGTATTATCATTGACCGCACTACGTAACCGTTCACTGATGGTTTTAAGCAGCAGCAGATTACCTGATGATTTACCCATAATAATACTGGCTGAACCTGACCAGTTAATATGCAGTATCATTAAGGAAGTCCGTCTGGAAAAATTACTGTCATTAGTACTAATCAGCCGTAACTGCTCTTCCAGCATTCCGTAATTAGGCAAATCCGTGGTGCAATGATATAAGGCCTGATGTTCAAGACGATTGAGCAATTGCTGCCTGAGTCTTTTTTCTACGCCCAGTTGCCAGATACTCCAGAGCGGCCATGACAGAGATATCATAATAATTGCAGACACAGGAGGAAACCATAATTGCCAGCCTGCTAATAATACCGCCGAAATACCAAATGCCAGAAAAATACCGCTCAGCATGGCCAGAAAACCGGCTCGCAACTGAAGCATAAGGACAACCAGGCTGCTCAGCAGTATTAAAAGTGCAGTGGTGATAACAACATATCTGACCGGTAAATCATGAATATTTTTTCCCTGCAACAGGCCATTAAGAATCTGCGCATTAAGTTCAACACCGGGCATGCGTTCATGAGAACGCGAGGCAGGAGTAGAAATTGCATCACCGAGACCACTAGCAG
>JALVAL010000061.1 GCA_027011205.1 Gammaproteobacteria bacterium | reverse complement strand
AATTTCTACACCATGTTTTGATGAGTCCATTTTGCAGGGATTACTTTAGAAATAATGCAAGTGGGGCTCAAAAAAGCATGCCTAAAATAAATCAGGGTATTGTTTCCAGTGCCTTAATTCCTTTATGTTCCCACAAAGAACAAATAGAAATAATAACCAAAGTAAATAAACTATTTTCATTATGTGATAACTTGGAAGATATATTTAACAACAACAAAATTTATACAGATCAACTTATGCAAGCTATTCTAAAAGAAGCTTTTGTACAAACAAACGAACAAACAAAGGAAAGTCCTCAAGCTTAAACAGCAAAGCCTCTAAAAATGAAATAATATTGAATGTAATTGAGTTAATTAATTACTGTAAAACATTAAGTTAAAATTATTAAATAATTATGCGAAGTGAGTTTATCTGTCTGAAATGATACAATATTTTTAATAATTTTGTGATGAATTGAAACTCATTGATATAGGATTGTAATGTGCATCATTGAATTTGCACATAGGGCAAATAGCTACCTAGCTCACTCACTCACTTGTAATGTGCATAAATTAGGGGTTGATAACCGGTGGGGAAGGTAAGGTCATTGTGGAAGGCTTTGTGGAATTTGATTATGAAATTACTCTGCTGACTGTCCGCCTTATTAACGGCACCGCCTTTTGTGAACCCATTGGCCACCAACAGATTAATGGAGACTACCGTGAGTCCTGGCAGCCGCAGGCCATGAGCGATACTGCAAAAGCCAAAGCCATTGATATAGCACAGCGCATTACAGATAACCTCGGCGGTCTGGGTATCTTTGGTGTGGAGCTGTTTATTAAAGGCGATGAGGTTATTTTCAGTGAAGTGTCTCCCCGTCCCCATGACACCGGTCTGGTGACTCTTATATCTCAGGATCTGTCTGAATTTGCCTTACATGCCCGAGCCATTTTAGGTCTGCCGGTTCCATCCATACGCCAGTACGGACCGGCGGCTTCCTCGGTAATTCTGGTGGATGGAGAGTCGTCTCAGGTGATCTTTAAAAATGTAGACAAGGCTCTGGCTGAGCAGGATACGCAACTGCGATTATTCGGTAAACCAAAGGTCAAAACCCAACGACGCATGGGCGTTGCTCTGGCTTTAGGCAATACTATAGAACAGGCGCGGGAAAAAGCCAATACTACGGCCCATAGTATTGATATTGAATATTAATAATTTAAAATACCGTAACCATTCAGCCTGTAGTAAAGTTTAAGTCAGGCTGAATAGCGACTCAATTACTTTGTTTCTACAGTAAAATTATCAAACAGGACATAAGAGTCTGCTTTTGACCATAAGCCAATTTTACCGTCAATTTTTTTATTGAATTTAAAGGCGATATAGCGTTTATTATTCAGATAAGCCTCAACCTGCTCATCTTTAATAAGCACTTTAAGATGGTGCCATTTTAATGATGGTGTGGGTACATTGCGTATCCACTGTACCATCGAGCGCTCACCTCGTTGCATTTTAAAAGCAATCAGATTATTTTCCAGAGGATTGGCTCTTATAACCAGATAATCACCGTTAGGCTGGATATTAAAGGCAATACCGGCGGCCTGATCAATGCGTCCACTGATTGCCTTGAAATCAACTGTTATAGCGCCGTTGCTCAAGTTTTCAACCCTCTGATAAATAGTCAGAGGAAAATATTTGTAGGCTGTGAGATTATTCAGAAATTCTGCATAACGTTCACCATATAATGCCTTTGCCTTATCTGCAATGCCGGCAGACATGGTTCCTCTCATCCACTGCCTGCCATCAACGGCATAGACCTTATTATTGCCATCGTTTTCAATATACCAGTTTCCAACAAAGGAGCTGAATATTTTTGAAGGTGCGCCAGTTACTTCATTATCGAAATTAACACTGATAGTTTCTGCTCGACCTACTCCAGAAAGTACCAGAAAGCTAAAAAGGAAAATAAACAGGTGCTTAAAATTTGTGCTAATCATTTTTAAATATCCTTATAAAATCTAAAATTTTTAAATATCTTTTGCTGACATTGCTGATCTTCAACATTTTATTTCCCTTATGCCTCCCAGCCAGATCAGATTCTATCCTTGCTTCACTTTCATCAGGCTGTCAATACGACGAATATAGTGACGAGTTTCTGGTGGCGTGTAGGGGGAGATTTTTTCCCATTTTTTTTGTTCTTCAGGAGGTAACTTCTGGGTTTCCCTGGCTTTTTTCAAAGCTTCCAGGACCCGTGTAAAACCAGCATTATAACTGGCAAAAGTAAATTCCAGCCGATCATCCGAGGATATCTGTCTTTTCTGCCAGCGTTTATAGAGCTGACGATTGTAATAAATAGCCGCAGCAATATTCCAGCGGGGTTCTTCTATGCGCCCCAGATTGGACTGTTTTTTAGCAATTTCTTTATAGGTTCTGGGCATAATCTGCATAATACCCGTCGCACCAGTACGACTTTTGGCCTTTGGATTTAAACCGGATTCAGCGATACCCTGAGCCTTAAACCAGTGCCAGTCAAATCCCGGGCCAAAATAATGTTTGGTATTTTTCTTAAAAAAACGGTCATATTTACCGGTCCAGTGCTTATGTTTGACGTGTTTATATGTTTCAGCATAGAGGGTCAGTGGTAACAGCAGACTCATCATCCAGATGAAACGGCAATATGGCAATCTCCGGATAAACATTAATTTAATCCCAGGCCAATGACCAGCCCCATTGCCGTACCAATACCAATAAACATTCCCATCAACATTAGACCTACGGCAATATTACCATTAGATAATTGTTCAGGAATACTAAAACTGACAATATGGCTGAATAACTTACAGCCAAACCACATAAAAAACAATGTTAACACCCCACCCATACAGGCGTATATAATATTTAAAAATACCGGATCAATACTATCGCTCATACCACAACCCCTAATCAAACGATTATTATAAATATTAGTCAGCCAGAGTACACCTGACACGTACCACTGCTGCTAATATAAAATGCATCACAAATTAAATATCTATAAATGCCAGACCAATGCCATTGTTTTCCAGACGCACAATGCGCATGGACAGTATCGGCGCTTCAAATGGTGTGTCAATTAACTGCACCGTCACTTCACTGCCTACCGGCGGTAAATTAGTAATAGATGACAGCAGATAAATTCCACCATCGGAAATATCCCTGGTTTTTACTTCTATAGTGCCGACATCAGGATGGGTCAGTTTTACATTGGATGTTAATTTGGTTCGAACGTGTTTTCGCTGGTCTGCATCACTCATAATTTGTACTTATTATTAAATTATCTGTTTTGGTTTTTTAGCAACATTATCTCTCAGGTAAACCGGACTGACCTGCTCTGATTTGACCAGAGATTGAGCACTGGATTCTTTAAAAGCCAGATAGGCAATGTCCTGTGCATGCGGAAACTCGTAATTATCCTTAAACGAACAATGAGCCGTTATATCAGCTAATTGTTCCCGGTATTCAAGCCAGCCGGTTCCAACAGCCATATTAGCTCTGCTATTACAAAAATCACCTGACTTCAATAAAGCAAGCAGAGCTTCCGGCTTAATAACCTGTTCCTGAGCCACCGGTATCATAAAACCTTCATTTGCCACATAAGCAGCAAAATACACCTCCCCCATTCGGGCGTCATTAGCCACCAGTATCTGTTTTATTGAATAACTTTGATGCTTTTCACGATACACTCCCTGAGCAATACCTGCCAGAGATGAAATCTGAGCAACCGGCAAATCCGCACCATAGGCAATAGCCTGCACGACTCCCGTTGCCACCCGCACCCCGGTAAAAGCACCGGGACCACGACCATAAGCCAGCACATCGATCTGATGAATGGTATAGCCTGCTTCATCAAGTACAGAATCAATCATAGGTAAAATAAGCTTAGTATGATTTCTGGGAGCCAGCTCAAAACGTTCAATACAGGAAAACCTGTCTGCGGATCCCTCCAGTAAAGCTGCCGAACAGGCATGGGTAGAGGTTTCAAGGGCAAGAATTTTCATGGCTTTTTATATCGCATCTTTATTATTTTTATTATCCATTTACATGCTTTATTCTAAACATTGGGGAACAAATGTAAACCTTGGAAAGCAATATATAGCACCAGGG
>JALVAL010000060.1 GCA_027011205.1 Gammaproteobacteria bacterium | reverse complement strand
TATTAATAGTACATCCTCTGGTACTTTGCAATTGCTTTTAATGTTTCGTCGAGCCAGGGACAGTCGCTGGTTACTCAATGACCAGGATGAAGCCAGTAAAAGACTTAAACTTCAGGTGGATCATATTGACCCGCGTTCTCAACTGACACAGATTTATTTTGATTTACAGCTTGAGCCATTAACTGAAGCTCACCCCATCAGCATCAATCCGGAGGCGGCGGATCAGGATGCCAATCTTCTGGCTTTAAACAATGGTTCATTATTGTTATCTTCTTTTTCCTGGTATCCCGTTCATTCCAGACTGGCTTCGGCTCTAAAGGAATCTGGTACCCGCCTTTACGGACACCCGGATATAACTGGCTGTTACTATATTATGTGGGGCGGATTTACCCGGCTCAGTTATGATGCAGGACAAACCTGGACTAAACATAATTATCTGCCCCGACTTCCGGACACCGCCGATATTATTACCCATAAGCGAGTACATCATGGTGGTGCCAGTCGAGGCCAGGCCATTGAAGTTGATGGCAAGTTGTTATTACCTGTTTATGCGACATTAAAGGGTGATCAAGGTTCATCCTCACATTTATATATGTCCCATGATCAGGGTAAGAACTGGCAATACCATACTATGATCGCCAGAGACCCGGAACAGAAAATCAGTCTTAATGAAACCTCCTTACTGCATCTAAGTGATAATACGATAATGGCTTTTATTCGCAATAAACGTAAAGATGACCATTTATTTACCGCTCTGTCCACTGATTGTGGAACAACCTGGGAGGCATGGCAGGACAAAGCACTGGTGGGGCACCCAATCCACCCGCTTAAATTATCCGATGGGCGAATTTTTCTCAGCTATGGCTATAGACATAAGCCTTATGGGATCAGAGCACATTTAATGGATGCCTCGGGTGAACGCTTAACAGGGAATGAAATTATTATCCGTGATGATGGTTATTGTGGGGATGTGGGTTATCCATGGGCCGTTGAATTACCTGATGGAAAAATCCTGGTGGTCTATTATTTTACTCTGGAGGATGGTATTCGGCATATTGCGGGGAGTTTAGTAACATTATAGGATTCTAATCTCCTGGGAGTGCAGGCAATTAGTTAATGTTACAAATTAATAATCTTGTTTGCAGCCCGCTCTGCCCCACAGGCATCTACTATAGTTCTAGCGGTTTCGCTAAGTTGCTTAAGCTCTTTATCTTCCACTAATGACTGTGCCGATTCCAGTAGTTTATTCACCGGTTTTTCTTTTCGACAGTCAATGCTTTGACACCAGCCCAAAGTACTGTGTTCTCTGGCAGCCAGCCATTGATTATCGGCAACCACGGCAAAAACCGATGGTACCCCGCAACAGGCCAGTTCAAAAATAGTGGAACCTGCGGCAGAAATAGCCACTTTGGCATGACTAAAAACTTCAGCCATATTCTGCACATTATGCAGATGCTGATAATTATGCTGCACACAGTACTGTTCAATAACAGATACATTGGCATAGGCTCCCCCAGTGATGACAACAATTTCAAGCTGACTGAGCAGCTTAAAATCTGCTATTGCTTCAGCAACAGGCAAGGTTAAGGCTGAGACATCCGAACCACCAAAGATTATAACCAGACGCTCTCTTTGTTTAAAATCAGGCAATTTAAGCTTTTGAAATGAATCCCCCAATAAACAATATTCCGGCCCCAGCAATAATTGCGCTTCTGGTGATAATTGATAACTGGTAAAAGCCCGGGCTTTGGCTAACGGGTTAATTATCAGGTCGGCATATAAATGCCCCCGATTCCCGATATCATCCAGCACAATCAGGTGAGAGTTCGGGTGTTTATATAACACATATAATTCTTCAGAACTGTATTCATAATGATCAACAATAATCCACTGATAAACCTTACTCAGTACCAGAAATTCATCTTCATTCTCAATACTATGCAGACGATGGGGTGACAGGCAAATATCAGAATCAATGATTTTGCAGGCAAAGGTACATTCAACACCTAATGAATGCAGAGCATCTGCCAGTGCCCGGCAGCGCATTAAGTGCCCTAAGCCATTGTTTTTTCCTGCATCCAGTCTAAAAATTGCCTGTTTCACTCAAGCAGCTCCCAAGTTATCGGCATGCCTTCAGGGATATTCTGTCTGGCCTGTTTACCTATTAATTGCTCATAATACTTTGGTTCCAGACCAAAGCCGGGACGAATAATACGAATATTCTGTGCCGACAATTTAGCCCCTTTTTTAATATCCTCTGAACAATACACAGAACGACGGTATTTTTTAGAAAGCTGTTCATTTTGCGTTCCGCCGTACTGAACCTTCCCCATGGCCTGCCAGACAACCTCTGTCTCCTGTACCAGCTGTGCCAGTTCATCAGGTTCAAGAGAAAATTCAGCATCAACCCCACCGGCCTGACGATCCAGTACAAAATGTTTTTCAATAACACAGCTGCCCAGTGCCACCGAAGCCAGTGCGACACTGATCCCTCTGGTGTGATCCGATAAGCCGGTCAGACAATTAAATTTTTCCTGCATATCGCTTATGCTCAGCAGATTGGAGTCTGAAACATCGGCAGGATAATTACTGGTGCATTTTAATAAAATCACCTGCTGGTTTCCTGTACTATAAATAGTTGACAGTAACTCCTCAATTTCCTGCTCACTGGCCATGCCGGTGGAAACTATCACCGGCTTACCGGTTTGTGCCACTTTTTTTATTAAAGGTAAATCAGTATTTTCGAAAGAGGCAATTTTATAGCAGGGTACATTTAAAGTTTCAAGAAAATCAACAGCAGAATCATCAAACGGTGAACTGAAAGCCAACATGCCCAGTGAACGGGCTTTTTCAAACAACGGTTGATGCCATTCCCAGGGAGTAGCGGCTTTGGCATATAGACTATACAGGCTTTCTCCCTGCCATAAGCTATCAGCCTCATTAACCATGAAATCTTCTGTCTCCAGATTCAGGGTCATGGTATCCGGTGTATAGGTTTGCAGTTTTATGGCATCCGCTCCGGCAGACGCCGCGGCTTCAATTAACTGTTCCGCCAGATGATAATCCTGCTGATGATTGCCGGATAATTCGGCAATAATAAAAGGCTTACAAGCTTCACTAATTTCAATATGCTCTATATAAATATTCTCAGGCATGCAATTTTTTCTGTTCCACCGATGCGTTAATTTCAGAAATATAAGGATTTTGTTGCAAAACCCTGATCATATCATCATAGGTAAAATCAGTTTGACAATCCAGTTTTCGATAAATTTCCCTGATAAGCTGATAATCACTTTGTTCATCCAGAGTCAAACGATATCGGGAATGATCAGCGCTATTCTTATACTGACCAAATTTTAATCTTGTTCTTATCGTTCTGTAAAGATAAGGAGTCACATGTTCTTTTTCATAAGATTCGGTAGCATTTTGCCAGGCTTCCTTCAGCAGCGCATAGGAAAATACCTCAGTATCCATCCCTCTGGGAAAACCTGCCCCTGTGCTAGCACTGACATAATCAAAGTCATTCAACTGATAATAAGTTATGGTATGTTGGGTAATATCAGGATCAATTAATGGACAGTCACTGGTTTGACGTACTACAATATCCTTATCTGTCGCCCCATAAAAAGTAGCTGCCTGATAATAACGCTCCAGTACATTATTCCTATCACCCTGAAAAACTCTTATTCCCAGCGTTTCACACAAGTCAACAATGGGCTGTTCAGTACCATCATTAGTCGTTGCAATAATAATACTGGAATGAAAATCTTTAAGTCGTTCCAGCATAACCTGTAATACCGGTTTGCCACATAATGGCAGCATTATTTTTCCCGGTAATCGGGTAGAGGTCATACGAGCCTGAATAATAATATACAACACCAACCTTATTTCCTGTTTACGACTTACGACTTACGACTTACGACTTACGACTTACGACTTACGACTTACGACTTTTAATATTATAGAAAATTAAACAGTGAAAGTCCCTGTATTTTAGTAAATGTCTGCTGAGATGCCTGCAACCCCGTCTGTTGTTGCTGTAACCGGCTGATGGCTTCGGTATAATCCAGATCCTGAGTATCCGAAAGTGTCGCTGCTAATTGTACCAGATAATCTTCAATAACATTTTTCTGACTTTCTGTGGCATTTAAA
>JALVAL010000059.1 GCA_027011205.1 Gammaproteobacteria bacterium | reverse complement strand
CCTCATGAGAACATAAAAATTATGTTGAGCCCTTTGTTATTTCTGTTTTTGTAATATCTTGAACTATAATGGGAATACGGTCACACCACTATCACTACTACACATAATCAAGCATTCCACATAAATGCTGGTTTTTGACAATTTACTTTATCGAAAATTTAGGGTAAACCGACAAGTCCAAAGTTCTTATCCTGGTGATTACGAAAACATCCGTGTTTTCATAAACCCCATAAATACTGGCACGACTGGATGATACTCTTGCGGAGTTCAAAAAATGCTGAACCATTACAATATATTTTACTTTTTAATATGTTTTTTTGCGGCCTGGGCGATTTCCAGGCTTAGTTTAGTTAAGGCATTATTCATGGCGATGACTAAATCTTCGTAAGTCTGGCCTTTAACGGGTTCATGAATAATGGATATGTGTGTTTGTAAGGGATTGTCGTTTTTATCAAAAACCATCCAGCGTGTTTCGAGGGTTACCTCTTTACCCAGTGCCCCGTCAAATCGCCCAATATCGACGGAGACCCGAAGATCCAGAGGGTATTGGCGGTCTCGTCTGGGCAGCCAGAATACCCGGTTTGAACTTAATTCATTAGACAGATTTATCACCATTACCCGAGTTATACTGTCAGTAAAAGGTTCTATCCAGCGATTAAACTCTGACATATTTAAACTATGATCAGATTTTCGGGTTATGATTTGAGGGCGCTTAATATATTCCGGCAGATTAATCGGACCAATTCCAATCACATCCCCGTTTTCCACATTGGTCAGCGAATGATCCGCCTCCACATAAAGCTGATAAAAATCCGTTTTCTGCGAAGTCCCACAGCCGCTTGACAATAGTACAGACAGCACAAGCAACCCCAGAAGCAAGCCTTTCAAACCACTAATATTACGTCCCAAACTCATTTCCCAATCCCCTCACTATACTCAGTACTAACGACTAATAACTAATGATTAACGACTAATATCTTAATATTTTTTCTTCCCCTGAATAATCGCTTCAGGATGCCGTTCCAGATATTCTGTAAACACCCTGAATGACTCAGCAGCCCGCGCCAGATCAGACAGACTCTTCTCCAGATTATGTCGTGCGACACTCTGTTTATCAACAATAGCATTGATATTGTCAAAGGTCTTATCACTTTTATCAAACGCTTTACTGGCGGACTGGGTCAACTGTGTTAATTGCTGGTTCAAATTGGTCGACAGTCGGGTTAATTCCAGTAAGGTTTCTGATAGCTGCACTTCGGTATTCTTAAGCAGTGTCTGAGCTTGATCCAGACGATCCTGTCCCGAATCCATTAACGGCGGGATCTGCGCATTTAAACTGTCCACCAGTTTTCGACTGCCGGTAATAGCTGCATTAATATTACGCAGCACATTTTTTGATTCTTCATTGGCAAACATTTTGTTAATCTCGGTCACTGTAATGACCAGATTTTCAGTTAATTCCCGCAAAGGAATAGACTTAAACAGATTCTGTAACTTATTCAAATCAGATTCAACCGTGGGAATTTCCAGATATTTTTTGTCAATTCCTGTCAGTTTAATCTGAATAGACGGATCGATTTCAAATTCTACCAGTTGTCGGCCTGATACCAGATTCTCCAGAGTCAGCCGGGCATATAGTCCCTGCTTAATCATTAGAACCATAAAACGCAAAGCCTGCTCTTCTGTCAGTTTGCTGTTTTTCTTTCCCTGATTCATTAATTCAAGAACTTCCTGCTTAAGGTCAATATATACCGGTACCAGACTCTGTCTGGTTTTATGATTATGATACAGTTTGATACTGGCGACCGAACCAATATTCACGCCCCGAAATAATACCGGTGAACCGACGTTCAAACCCTTAACTGAACCGGGAAATACTGCCATTAAACGCAGATCATGTTTAAAATACCGACCCGACCCCAAAACCAGCAAACTGACCACGATCAGTATAATGGCTCCAATAACAAAACCACCCACTGCAATGGGATTTGCTTTTATACTCATATATTTTTACCTCTACTAAGAAAGGCTCGCACCTGTTCATTGTCACATTCAGTGACCAGTTTCTTTGGATCACCACTGGCAATAATGGTTTTCTGTCCATGATCCAGAAATATGGAATTATTGGCAATTGAAAAAATACTGTCCAGTTCATGTGTTACCACTACCATGGTAACTCCCATACTGTCTCTCAATTCCAATAATAAATCATCCAGTTGCTTTGAACTGACCGGATCCAGTCCTGCTGACGGCTCATCAAAAAAAAGAATCGGCGGATCCATAGCCATGGCTCGGGCAATAGACACCCGTTTTTGCATACCGCCGCTGATCTCTGACGGATAATAATGCTCAAACCCTTTTAGCCCGACCAGAGCCAGTTTTAATGCCGCAATTTTTCGAATACGTTCAGCACTGAAACGGGTTGTCTCAATGAGTCTTAATGAGACATTTTCAAGCAAGGTCATGGAACTGAACAACGCGCCATTTTGAAACATAACACCAAATTGTGACATCATTTTATGGCGCACGGTATCATCAGACTGCCAGAAACCCCGGTAGTTTTTTTCTACCATACGAAGGTCAACATTATTATTATGCCGGGCATAAAAGTCACAGGAAAAATACACATCACCACTGTCCGGCCGGTTTAAACCGGTCATCGCTTTCATTAATGTACTTTTACCACTGCCGCTATTGCCCATAATGACAAAAATATCTTTCTGATTAATACTGAAATTAAGATTTTTCTGGATGATCTGACCATCATAACTCATGCTCATATCTTTAACGATAATCACTGCATTGGAAGAATCCGTCTTATGCACTATTTCCGGTTCTTTTGTGCTCACAGACTATATCCCCATCACGCCAAACAAGACGGTTAAAAGGGCCGCTGAAACAAAAATTATGACCGTTGCAGTCACCACGGCAGAGGTAGTGGAAGCACCAACAGCCTCAGCTGTTTTACCGCAGCTGATACCTTTCTGACAACCGATAACTGCTACAATCGAACCAAAAACCACAGACATAATAATACCTACCACTAAATCATTTAGCGACACGGATTTTATCACCACCTCAAGGTATTGCTCCAGAGTAATATTTAATACCGCATAGGCCACCAGTGCACCACCAAAAACGCCCATAAAAACAGCGTAAACAGCCAGCAGTGGCATCATTAACATCATACCTATCATACGGGGTAATACCAGAAATTCGATGGGTGACAGTCCCATACTTTTTAAAGCATCAATTTCCTCGTTAACCTTCATAGTACCCAGTTGTGCCGCAAAAGCCGCTCCGGATCGGCCGGCCATAATAATCGCAGTAATAATGGCCGCAATTTCCCGAGTCATAGACACACCGACCATATCCCCGATAAAAATTTCAGCCCCAAATTTTTCCAGCTGCATAGCACCTATATAGCCAAGAATTGCACCCACCAGAAAATTAAGCAGACTGACAATAGGCAAAGCTTCAGCGCCGGTTTGCTGCATAATCAGCCAGGTATCTGCAGAACGATAAACAGATTTGCCCCGCAGCAGGTTAAAAAAAGCAATAGAGACATCTCTTAGAAAGGCCATAACATCGCCCACTTCTTTTACTGCATTAATTGCATTATTGCCTACAGTATAGAGAAAGGTACTTCTTTGCCCCTGATATTTTCGACTATCCCTGGCATCAACATCCATGGCCAGTTTAAGCAGGCGAATCATTTCATCAGGCATCTGACGGGTATCAATATCAACGTCATGCTTCTGACAAAGTTCATTTAAGGAAACAATTGAAGTCAGTAAGGCGGAATTCCAGGCTGTCACTTTCTGCATATTAACCTGCACCGAATGTATTTCCGAACTGGCACACAAAATAGCCTGCAGATCATTATCCATTTTATCAGGAAACTGCTCATCACGGATCCAGTCGCCTGATAACTCCAGCTGCAAAACAGAGCCTTCAGAATGGACTGAATAATGAGGATTGTTATTATTGTCTGACACTTCCTTTGACATAACTTCCAGTTTGCAGCGAGGCGAATTAATACCCGGTCATTGATGTTTTTGAATAACTATTAGTATATACGAGAGTCTTAAAACTTACTAATACATACTATTTTGCTGTTTTTGAATACAGACCGTAAATTTTAAATGATAAAGCTGACTGTCAACAGCTTCCCAGCCAGTAGTTCTGAAACCAACATTACCGTATTGACCGGGAAAATTTTCCGGGGGATCTGCTTCATTGTGATAATCATTTAAATACAGCAGGGCTCGAACAGGAAAATTGTCTGGTATATCCAGACTGACATCAAAAGTCCCATTAAAGGTTTGTACAGAAAAGCGGCTGTCTTCAATAGTATTAAAAGCCTGTTTGGCAGCAGATTCTTTGCCGTCAACAGGAACAGGCTCCTCTATCCTGTTATTAAATATAAGCAGGGGTTCCGGCTGCACCGGATTCCAGTCCATTGTAGTAAACGTTTCCAGTTCACTAAAGAAGAAAGATATTTTAAACGGTATATCTATCATAGTATCCATAATAAACCCATCCGGCATCATGATATAGTCTATATAAAGAACCGGTGTCTTTAATTTCCAGAACACTCTAATATGGTTTTCAGTACGCCGTATAATACGCAGAGGTCCTTCCTTAATCGCTGTCAGCACAGAATCATAATCATCCTGACTACGATGAAAAGGCAGACCAAAAAAACGCCCTGAATGACGAATTTTCATCATATCAATTAAATCATCCGACCATTTGTCTTCTGCCAGACGCCAGTAAAAAAAATTAATTAAAAAAGGTTTACTATGAGAAAATCCTGTTTTAAAAGCACGGGTGGTGATAGTATCCTGCTTTTTATCATAACTTAATTCACGTTTTTTCAGATTAAAAATTAAAGGCTGTCCTGGCATAGTATTAATATAAAACCAGCCCATAACGTCTGACATCTCATTAATCACCTTAACTTCAATCAGTTTAAATTGATTGAATATTTCAGCATCCGGGTCAAGTTGTATACCCAGATCTTTTTTTCGGATAACCAGTTCATCCTGTGCGGACAGTCGGGCTGGTATTTTGTTATCCGTCTGAATAATAAATCGTCCCTGTTTATCTTTCTGATCAATCTGAAAAATTATCGGCTGCCAGTTTTCAGTGCTGTTATTTTTCTGGCTGCGCATATGAAATAGACTCATCTCATCAACATTATTCCCGATTAGTGAACTCAGTTGTGATGCAGAAAGAACCAGCAGCGCATAATTATCTGAACAGGATAAGTCAGCTTTAAGGGAATAACTTTTTACTATCCCGGCCTGGGCATTCACAGCTAGAAATAACAATATAAAAGGAATAAAATAACGCATACTGGTCATTATCGAACTCTCATTTCAAGCCAGAACAGATACAGTGCAGCCAGAAAAAATAACAGCAGTATCGGGTAATTACCCCAGTAGACAAAAGGTGTAACGCCCTGCCTGGGCTGAATTTCTCCAGTAACCACTATACTTTTAAATTGTGGTCCACTGACTTTAACTCGACCTTTTTCATTCACCAGAGCGGTAATACCGCTGGTAGTACTGCGAATAAGTTCACGACTGGTTTCCAGCGCCCGCATACGAGCCATTTCAAAATGCTGATGGGGTGCAAAGGAATCACCATACCAGCCGTTATTGGAAAGATTAATCATAAAACGTGATGCTGGAATATGAGTGATAATATCTGCCGCAAAAACATCTTCATAACAGATGCTCGTCACCACCGGATAACCTTTTATGGATATCAGTGGCTGATGTTCATTACCGGCACTAAAACCTGACATTGGCATATTAAAGAAATGCAGCAGACTTCTAAGCAGACTGGCAAGGGGTACGTATTCACCAAAGGGTACCAGATGCGTTTTGTAATAAAAGCCCTGCTGTCCGCCAAGATTAGTCAGTGCATTGTAGTAGTGCTGAGTTTTGTCATCAAACACCGGCAGTCCGGTGACCAGTTCGGTTTGTGTTTTTCTGGCCTGTTGTGTTAATTGATGATAAAACCCATGTTCCAGTCGATGATAAAAAACCGGGATTGCATTTTCCGGCCAGACAATCACATCCTGCTTATACCACTGATCCTTACTAAGCGTAACATAAAGTTGTTTGGTTTTTTCCAGTTGCATGCGGTTCCACTTTACCAACTGATTAACATTACCCTGAACCATGGCAATTTTCAGTGGTTTACCCACCGCACTGCTCCACTGAATAGTGTTAAGATATGACCCCGTTGCAAAAATAACTATAACTATAATAATACAATATATCTGACGGATACGGGCCACCAGAAGAGCTGACATTAACAGCACAATAAAGGATAAACCATAGACCCCCAGTATAGGAGCATAACCGGATAACGGGGTCTGTATCATGGGATAACCCACTAACAGCCATGGAAAGCCTGTCAGCAACCAGGTTCTGATCCATTCCATAAAGACCCATATAACAGGTATATAAAATAACATCAGTGTCAGCGGATGCAGGGAAAAATGCTGCTTAATCTTAACCACTGCCCAACCTAGAACAGCATAATGCAAAGCCAGAAGAATAATAAACAGTCCGGTTAAAGTACCGGCCAGAGTCCAGTGTGCTGCACCAAAAACATGAATAGCAACATACAGCCATGATACTCCCACCCCGAAAAAACCACAGCCGAATAACCAGCCCTTATAAAACCCTTCCCGGGTATTTTCTGAATGGATCAATTGCAGCAAAAACAGTCCCAGAGGGAAAAAAATCAGATAAGAGAACAGACTGTTCCAGGTATTAAAGGGAGCAAATGCCAGTGGCAATAAGGCACCGAAAATCAGGGATAAAAGATAGGAGAACGGGCTGTGGATTATAAACTTTAACAGCTTATCCGGGACATAATTCAACAGGCTTCCAGGTAGCTTGAGTTCTGCACTGGAAACCATTTAATGTTTATCAGTAGTGTAATTTTTTTTATGAATAACACGCAAACTATGAATACGGCGATCATCGGCACGTATTACCTTAATCAGGAAATCATCCAGCTCAATCTCTTCACCGCGCCGAGGCATATGACCAAAAGCATTCATAACGATACCGCCAATGGTATCAAACTTGTCGGATGTAAAGCTGGATTGAAAGAAATCGTTAAATTCCTGCAGTTCTGTTAAGGCCTGTACGGTGTAGACACCTTTACCATGAGAAGTAATTGTACTATCTTCTTCAAGATCGTGCTCATCCTCAATTTCACCGACAATTTCTTCCAGCACATCCTCAATCGTGACCAGCCCTGCTACCCCGCCATATTCATCAACAACGACCGCCATATGATTGCGATTGGAGCGAAAATCACGCAACAACACATTCAGGCGTTTACTTTCAGGGATAAAAACAGCAGGGCGCAAATATTCGCGCAGATCCAGCGCGCTATGATCTTCTTTAGCAAAAAAATTAAGCATATCCTTAGCCAGAATAATACCTTCGATATTATCTCGTGTTTCGCCAATAACAGGGAAACGAGAGTGAGCAGAATCTACAATACAGGCCAGAATTTCATTGGCACTGGCATCACGTTCAATCACTGACATCTGGGAACGCGGCACCATGACTTCCCGTACCTGCATATCGGTTACTTCCATTACACCTTCAATCATGGATAGTGTCTCACTGCTGATCACAGAGCGAGCTTTTGCACTGCGCAGAACTTCTATCAATTGATTTTTATTACTAATATCACCGGTCAGTAACTGACCAATTCGTTTTAGCAGTCCCCGGCACCTGCCTGTTAAAGCGGAAACCGGACTCGGTCGATCTTCTTTCATTTAGTTAACCAGATGGAATTGGACTGACAATTTTACAATAGCTGAACTAAACTTGCAAAATCAGCCTGTCGACATACTTAATCTGCAGAAAAATAGATATTTCCATACCAGGCAGAGGTTGCTTGTTTTGAATTATCAGTATCTGTCATCACTGCAACCACATCAATCTCAGCCACATCTTCACCAAAAAATTTCTTAAAATCCTGTTTCAGATTGCGTTTTTCAGTATACCAGTGCTGTACTGTGCTGTCTTTGCCTCGCACTGCCAGCATTTTTGCCTGAGAGGTATAAGCATTATCCCATTGCGGTAACTGCGACTGACTGGATGACCAGACATAATTCAAAGCCATGGTTTTCCAGAAAAAGACCGGATATGATTTAACAACATAGACTCGGGCACTATAATCATCACCCTCTTTAGTGCGTTCATTTAAGCCCTTCAGGGGGTTATCTATTTTCCAGGACCAGTTTAGGAAGGGTGTTTTATTTAAGTCTATATGAACTTTTTTAAACAGCCCGGAAGCACTTTTATTACTGATAGCTTCTAATACACTACGCCCCTGCTCCTGCACTACAAACTGATAACGTGTTTTACCAGCAAACTCTTTTTCCTGCCATCCAGACAAAGACTGCTGAGAAAAATTTCCGACAATAATATCCGTAGCGCTATACGCATATGACGATACAGCAGCAAGTCCGGAAACCACAACAGCAATCAAGCACTGCCAACTCATCATAATGCTATAACTCCATAATTCATAAATCACCACGTTCCCGCAGGGAAATGTGATAAAAACAACACACCACCTACATATAGGGATCCGGAAAATTAAGCCGCTTTAGAATATTGACTTCCAGAACTTCCATTTGTTCTGCTTCAGTGTCGTTAATATGATCATAACCCAGCAGATGCAGCATGCCATGAACCACCATATGTGCCCAGTGCTCTGTAATTGTTTTACCCTGTGACTGTGCCTCTTCCAGCACTACCTTATGACAGATAACCAGATCACCCAGCAAGGGTAACTGCACTTCCTCAGGAACTTCAAAATCAAATTCCTCATACGGAAAAGATAGTACATTAGTGGCTTTGTTTTTATGCCGGTAATTATTATTCAGATTTTGAATTTCTTTTTTATCAACGATACGAATGGTTAATTCATATTCATTTTTTAACGGCGCCTGACAGGTTTCTGCTGCCATTATCAGGCTTGTTTTTATCCATTGCTCAAGCGTTTTCTGAGCCGGTATTGAATCCGACTCAATACATTGCTGCAAATCAACAAACAGAGACAGGGATTCACTCATAAGTTATTTTTTTCCTGACTGACGAGCAGTTTTTGCTTCACTTTTCTCATACGCATCGACTATACGCTGCACCAGAGCATGTCTGACCACATCTTTGGAATTAAACTGAGTAAAGCTGATCCCTTTAACTCTGGATAACACCTTTTGAGCGTGTTTTAAACCGGATTCTCTGCCGCCTGGCAAATCAATCTGAGTCACATCTCCGGTCACTATTGCCGTTGATCCAAAACCTATCCGGGTTAAAAACATTTTCATCTGTTCTCGGGTACTATTCTGGGCTTCATCAAGAATAATATAGGATTCATTTAAAGTACGCCCGCGCATAAAAGCCAGTGGTGCCACCTCAATAATATTGCGTTCTATCAGTTTACTGACTTTTTCAAAACCCATCATTTCATATAGAGCATCGTATAAGGGGCGTAAATACGGATCAATTTTCTGTGATATATCACCGGGCAGAAAGCCCAGGTTTTCACCGGCTTCAACTGCAGGACGAGTCAGAATAATACGCCGAACCTGATCCCGTTCCAGTGCCTGAACCGCACAGGCTACAGCCAGAAAGGTTTTACCCGTACCGGCAGGCCCAATACCAAAATTGATATCATAAGATAAAACTCGAGTCAGATAATCATGCTGATTCTTACCTCTGGGCTTAATAAAACTACGCCCGGCTGAAATAGCAAGTTCTCCTTCCAGATACTGACCAGCTTGTTCTGCCTTATCTTTTAACCGTTCTTCTATACCGGATTTTTGCAGGAATAAATGCACCTGCCTGGGATCAAGAACTGTTTGAGCCGTTTCTGCATATAAAAGCTCCAGTGTAGCAATTGCCGCATCACGGTCATCGGGCTTGCCGGAGACTTTAAACTGATTACCACGATTGGCAATCTGCACCGCCAGACGCTGTTCAATAAGCCGCAGATGTTCATCTAACTGACCACATAAATTAACCAGCCGGGCATTATCTACCGGTTCAAGAACAAGCTGCATGGATGTTGGTTGTGTCAATAGGGGGCCTTGTTTTAAAGTGTTAAGAGAGCAGCGCTGAACGCTAAATCAATTCACCCCTGAGTGAATTGTTATATGCCTGCGTAATCTTTACAGGAATAATCTTTCCAGTCAAATCCTGTCCCTCTGGATCGAAGTTTACTACCCGGTTATTTTCTGTTCTGCCTGCCAGTTCACTGGTATTCTTTTTGGAAACCCCGTGTACCAGTATATTTTGTGTGCTGCCAACCATCTGTTGCGAGTATTCCAGTGCAAATTCATTAATACAGGCCTGTAATTCACTCAGGCGCTGTTTTTTTACTTTCATTGGTACATCATCGGGTAAAGAAGATGCAGGGGTTCCGGGTCTGGGACTGTAAATAAAGCTGAAACTCTGATCAAAACGAATGTCTTTAATTAATTGCATGGTGGCCTGAAAATCTGCATCGTTTTCTCCTGGAAAACCCACAATAAAATCAGAAGACAGGTAAATATCAGGTCGAGCCTCTTTTATCCGGCGAATTTTACTCTTGTATTCCAGAGCTGAATGGCCACGTTTCATCATGCTTAAAATACGATCCGAGCCACTTTGTACCGGTAAATGCAGAAAACTGACCAGTTCGGGTACTTCCCGATACACCTCAACCAGACTGTCTGAAAATTCATTAGGGTGAGAAGTGGTATAACGAATACGTTTAATGCCTTCTATCTGGGATATATAATGTATTAATAAAGCCAGATCGGCTATATCACCTTCATGAGTTTCCCCTCGATAGGCATTAACATTCTGTCCCAGTAAATTGACTTCTATAACACCCTGCTGTGCCAGAGAAGCCACCTCAGCAATAACATCATCCAGCGGCCGGGATATTTCTTCACCGCGAGTATAAGGCACAACACAGAAGGTGCAATATTTGCTGCAGCCTTCCATAACCGATACAAAAGCACTGGGACCTTCTGCTCTGGGTTCCGGCAGGTTGTCAAATTTTTCGATTTCCGGGAAAGAGACATCTATAACCGGCTGATGTATGGTAGACACTTCATCCAGCATCTGCGGCAGTCGATGCAAAGTCTGCGGTCCAAACACCATGTCCACATAAGGGGCTCTCTGGCGTATTAAATCACCTTCCTGACTGGCCACACAACCACCTACCCCGATAACAATATTGGGGTTTAATTCTTTTAACTGACGAAAGCGGCCCAGTAGAGAAAAGACTTTCTCCTGTGCTTTTTCTCTGATGGAACAGGTATTTAAAAGTAGAATATCCGCTTTCTGAGGTTCATCCACCTGCTCTACACCATGTGATTCCTTAAGCACATCAGCCATTTTTGCCGAGTCATACTCGTTCATCTGACAACCAAAGGTTTGAATATACAACTTGCCGGGCATTAGAGACTTTTCCTCTTAAAAATTCACATCGCTAAGAGGCGGAAAAGTAACATATTTTCAGTTTTTTTTCCATCATTATCTAAACGAAAGATATCCATGTGGCAGTCAATACTTGACTAACAAGACAGTTAAAAACAGGTAACAAAGATAACTCAGGTACGAAAATAAAAGGGATACTTATAAAAAAACCTGCCGGAAAATATCCGGCAGGTTTTTTATTCTTATTTTACAGTCCCTGAGAAAGTGGCTTAAAAGTCATAACCACGTTCATCATGAGAAACCAGATCCAGACCTTCAGTTTCTTCATCACGTGCGACACGTAAAGTGATAAACATATCAACCACTTTAAGAATGATATAAGTCATAACTGCAGTATAGGCCAATGTTGCACCAATACCTATTAGCTGAACATTAATCTGGGAACCCATATTCATGCCTTCTGCATAACCCTGCCCTGAAAACACGCCCAGACTGGAAGAAGCAAAGATACCTGCCATAAGAGTACCTAACATCCCACCGACACCATGCACAGGAAACACGTCCAGAGAATCATCCAGCTCCAGTTTAACCTTAATAAACTGGGTCGCGCTATAACAGACCACACCGGCTGTTAAACCAATAACCAGAGCACCTGCGGGACCAACAAAACCAGAAGCCGGTGTAATCGTACCCAGGCCAGCAACCATTCCAGTCACAATACCCAGCACAGAAGGCTTACCATGACGGACCCATTCAATAGTGGCCCATACACCAGCACCTGCCGCCGCAGACACATGAGTAACCAGCATAGCCATTGCCGCATTACCATCAGCCGCCAGAGCACTGCCGCCATTAAAGCCAAACCAGCCAACCCATAACATACCGGCACCAATCACTGTCATAGTCAAATTATGTGGCGGTAGCATATGCACCCCAAAATCTTTACGCTTGCCCAGCACCATTGCTGTCACCAGTGCCGCAACACCGGCAGTAATATGCACCACAGTACCTCCGGCAAAATCCAGCAGTCCCATATCATATAACCAGCCGCCTTCAGCCCATACCCAGTGAGTTACAGGTATATAAACCACAAACAACCAGATGGCACTGAATAACATCATGGATGAAAATCGAGCCCGTTCTGCAAAACCACCAATAATCAGCGCCGGTGTAATAATTGCAAAAGTCATCTGAAACAGGGCAAACAGGCCCTCAGGAATCGTTCCGGACAGACTGTCTTCCATAACTCCTGCGAATAAAACCTTATCAAAACCACCAATAAAAGCATTCATAGACCCGCCATCACTGAATGCCAGTGAATAACCGGCTACCAGCCAGAGAATGGACATAATACTGGTAATAGCAAAACACTGCATCAAAATAGACAGTACATTTTTAGTTCGCACCAGGCCGCCATAAAACAGAGCCAGACCCGGCAGGGTCATAAACAGAACCAGTGCCGTGGATATCATAATCCAGGCGGTATCTGCACCATTCAAGGTATCTTTAGCCATAGCATTAGCTGAAAATAACAAAAGAAGTAATAGTATCAGACTGAATCCTGAACGTTTTATTATATTTATCATGCAAAAGCCCTTTTATAAAATTTTTGTCGCTTCTAGCATGCAAATTTTGCACCAAAAAGGATCGTTTTTTTGTTTTTCAGAGATTTACATCCACTGACATGATATTAACTGAGTCCATTTCGGAGCTTTATGCACCACTTATGAGCACAAACAAATCGGTATGCACCATTATAGAATCAGAATATAATTTGTAGCTATTCGCCCTGCAGGGTAATAAGCAGTCGTCGTCCACCAGCATAATTTCTATGTTCACATAAATAAATCCCCTGCCAGGTGCCCATATTCAAACGACCACTGGTTATGGGAATATTCAAACTGCAGCCCAGGATGCTCGATTTCAGGTGCGCCGGCATATCATCAGAGCCTTCATCCATATGTTGATAATAAGGCTCATTTTCCGGGACATAACGACTAAAGTAACTTTCAAAATCATGCCGTACTGACGGGTCTGCATTTTCATTAATAGTTAAAGAAGCGGAGGTATGTTTAATAAAAATATTCATCAGACCAGTCTGTATTTTTTGCATTTCCGGCAACTGTTGAACGATGTCTCTGGTGACCAG
>JALVAL010000058.1 GCA_027011205.1 Gammaproteobacteria bacterium | reverse complement strand
GCCCTCCATTGATACAAAGGCACAGAATATTCCTGATAATTTAAAACAATGGATTCCATGGGTTACAAAAGATAAACCTGAGATAAAATGTCCCATTATCTATAATAAAAACCGGCATTTATGTGCTTATCCCGGTACTTTGTTATTATCAATAGGAAAGACCAGCGGCACATTTTTACAGGCCTGGACTCTTTATACAAAATCTTTTGTACCTGTGCCGGGTGATTATAAAAACTGGCCAGAAAATATCCAGGTAAATGAGCAATTGTATCCTGTCGTTAACCACAATGGTCACCCTTTTATACAATTACCAAAGGGCAGTTATCAAATTCAGGGACATTTTAACTGGAAACAACAACCAAAAAATCTTGCCATACCGAAAGAAACTGGTTTAATTAAACTGATACTAAATGATAAGCCGGTTAATACCCCAGATTTTCGTAAGGGTAAACTTTGGTTAAAAACATCAACCATAACAAGCCATCAGAATAATAGCATTAATGTGCATGTTTTTCGTAAAGTGACTGATTCCATACCACTTAAAATGGATACTATGATAAAACTGGATATCTCGGGACAGCAGCGTGAAGTCACTTTAAACGGCGTATTACTCAATAATTTTAAGGTCAGTGAAATTAAAAGCCGATTACCAGTGCAGATTGATACACAGGGATTTTTAAAAATACAGGTCAGACCGGGGCAATGGACGATAAATGTCGCCTCCTTTTTTCCAGGAGAAATTAATTCAATTTCTTTGTCTAGTATTGAATCTGCCTCACAAAACAAAAAGAGACTGAATAATTTCTGGCCGAAAACAGAAATATGGGTTCTGGATCAGCAACCCCATCTCAGACGCATCACTGTTACTGGTAAAGTCGGTATTGATGCTAACCAGACACAATTGCCTGATTACTGGAAAAAATACCCCGCATTTCAAATGAAGGTCGGTGAGAAAATGACTTTTAATGTAATTAAACGGGGTGATCCTGAACCTGAACCTGATCAATTGAATTTAAACAAAAAAATCTGGCTGGATTTTGATGGTAAAGGTTTGACAGTGAATGACCAGATCACGGGAAAATTATCTCGACAGTGGCGTCTGAATGTCAGTAATGAAATTAATTTGGGACAGGTCACATTAAATGGTGCACCTCAGTTTATTACTCAGGATAAAGATCAACTTAAAGGTGTCGAAGTACGCCATGGACAGCTGAGTTTGTCTGCTGACAGTCGAATTGAATCTCAAAAAAGAACCTTGTCCAGTAGTGGTTGGAATATCGATTTTAATCGTGTAAATGCAAACCTCTACCTCCCTGCAGGCTGGAAATTATTTTCACTCAGTGGTGCCGATGCCAGCGGAACCTGGTTAAAACAATGGACACTTCTGGATTTGTTTTTAGTGCTAATTACATCCATAGCGGTGTTTAAACTCTGGGGAATTCAGTGGGGTGTGGTTGCTTTACTGACTTTAACTCTGACCTGGCATCAGTCAAATGCTCCTCAATTTATCTGGATTAATTTGATTATTGCTGTTGCTTTATTACGAGTTTTACCAACTGATGGGCGTATCTATCAATTGATTCGAAATTATCGTTTTGCGGTACTGTTTTTTTTGGTGCTCATGATCTTACCTTTTATTGTGGATCAGGCCCGAACAGCATTGTATCCGCAACTGGAACATCAAAATGCTGCAATGCAAAATTATGGAGGTATTAATGAACACGATGAGATTTCATTTTCAACTGACCCCGCACCTCAAGTTAAAAAATCATTACCAGGCAAAGTACAAAGTACTTCTTCCTATCTTTCTCAGAGTTACAGCACCAGAAGAAAATCTAAATCAGTGGCTATAGAAACTCCTGTTGAGATGCAGAAAATTGATCCGAATGCCATGATACAAACTGGACCAGGCTTACCATCATGGACTTTGAATAACTATGCTGTTCATTGGGACGGGCCGGTCAGGAGTACACAACAAATTTCAATGGTCCTTATCTCTCCTGTTATGAATTCGATACTCAATGTGCTGCGGATTTTATTGGTTTTACTTCTGGCAATACGCTTGATGGATGTGCCTTTTCTGTTTGTAAAAGAGGGGGCAGGTAAAATCTCAAAACAGACTTTTAGTCACATATCAGCCTTCTTTATACCATCATTTCTATTTGTGGCTCTTTCCTTCTCACTTACCTTTGTTCCGCAAACGTCAATGGCAGCCTTTCCAACCAAAGAATTGCTCAATGAATTACAAATGGAGATCAACAAACCAGCTGAATGTTTACCGCAATGTGCGGATATTGAATCAATCAATATTGAACTGACGACGCAGACATTAAACTTTAAGTTAAGAGTTCATGCCCTGGAAGCTGTTTCTATTCCACTACCTGTACCTATTAAACAGTGGATGCCAAATCAAATTGTTGTTGATGGTGATGTAGCTTCCGCTTCCTTTCGCAATAATGATCCTTCACAACTATGGCTGTTTCTGACCAAAGGCAGTCATTTGATTGAAATTGGGGGGCAAGTTGAATATATCAATCAATTACAGATCAGTTTTCCATTAAAACCTCATCATATTCGTCTTGCAATTGAAGGCTGGTCTTCAGAGGGAATGGATGAGGATATTACCAAAATTTCCGGACTGAGTTTTTTAAAGCAGCCTAATCAGCAGGAAAAAGACCAGACTCAAAAAAGTTCGACTAATATTTTGCCCAGTGAAATTCCCGTTTTTGCAGAAATGACCCGTATATTCAATTTAGGTTTGTCATGGAAAATCAGTACCACCGTTCGGGGTCTTTGGGGGAGTTCATATCCAGTTATCTTAAAAATTCCTTTAATGGCTGATGAAATTGTTTTAAGTGATAATGTCAAGGTCGAAAATGGGCAGGCGATTATTACTCTGAAGCATAAAAATTCTACCGTTCGATGGCTTTCAAAGCTGGCAATTGCCAATGAAATAAAACTTAAAGCTATTGATTCTAAGAAAATGATTGAAAAGTGGGTATTAAACACCAGTCCTATCTGGCATATACAGTACAGCGGTATACCTGTGGTTTATCATCAGAATCAGTCGGGCTCATCAAAAAATGACTGGCAGCCCAGCTGGCAGCCCTGGCCAGGGGAAGAAGTGCTGATCAAGGTGACCCGACCTGCCGGTGTTAAAGGCAAAACCGTGACAATTGACAGCAGTGTACTGACGATTGAACCAGGAGAACAGAATACTTCGGCCAGGCTGGAATTTAATCTGCGCAGCAGTTCTGGAGGGCAGCATGTGATTCATTTGCCGACCGGTGCGATTTTACAGACAGTGAGTATTAATAACAAAAAAATGCCGATCCGTAATTCACTGGACGGGTTATCTCTACCTGTTTTGCCGGGTAAGCAAAAAATAAATGTGACCTGGCATGAGCCTCGTGGTATCAGTACTATTTTCCATACTTCTGTGGTGAATTTAGGAACAGATAGTGTCAATAATACAATAACGCTTATGCCCGGTTATAAGCGCTGGATTTTATTGACCAGTGGACCGGCAATGGGACCGGCAGTATTGTTTTGGGGTGTATTTTTTATTATTCTGATTGTCTCTTATGGGTTGGGGCGCATCAAGGGAACCCCTTTAAAAACTTATCACTGGATATTACTCTGGATTGGTCTGAGTGCCTCAGAACCACTTTCCGCCCTTGTTATCGTTTCCTGTATTTTTGCCTTGAAAGTGCGAAATACTATGGATGTAAAAACTACAAAAGAAGTTGTGTTTAATGCTTTTCAAGTATTATTGATTGTCCTGGTACTGCTATCGGTTGCCGCATTCATTACATCGATAGAGCAGGGACTTTTGGGTTCACCACATATGCAAATCAGTGGCAATGGCTCAAGTGCCTATGAACTGAACTGGTTCAGTGACCGAATTGCAGAAGTACTGCCTCAGGCTAATATGATTTCAGTACCGGTTTATATCTATCGCTTAATTATGCTGGCATGGTCGATATGGCTGGCTTTTGCAGTGATCAAATGGGCACAATGGGGCTGGATAGCTTTCTCCCGCGAGGGATATTGGAAACCTTTACCAAAGAAAATAAAATATCGAAAAAAATCCAGAGCCTCTCAGGGGAAAGCTTCGGTAAAAAGGAAAGCACAGGTCAAAGATGAATTGTTTATTGA
>JALVAL010000057.1 GCA_027011205.1 Gammaproteobacteria bacterium | reverse complement strand
GGGGAACAGCCTGATCCTGAAACCAGTGTTTCAATAATTTAGACGGAGCCTGATGATATTTTCTAAAGTGCTCACCCCCCTGTCTGAAACGTACCATTAAATCCTGTGGCTGAGATTCTGGTACTGACTGGACTTCAATATTACCAATACCGGGAATTTTAAGAATCTGATCAATTAAAAGCGGATATTCTCTGTCCAGAGTATCTCTATCAAGCTGAATCTGATGCGAAATATTTATGAGATAAAGTGAATCCCGATACTTTCTTAATTCACATTGAAAATGATCCCGTTTCCAGCATACTAACGGTGACGCATCAGCTCGGGAAAAAATAACATTTTGCACTATCTGTTCCAGAATTTTTCTGGAAGGAAGAGGCAAATGGTTAATATGGATCCAGTATCTTAATAAATTATGTAATCGTGATCGCTTAAACTGCGCCTGTTTGTTTTCTGTTTCCAGCAGTGCTCTGGTTTCCTGCAAAGCAATTTTGGTATAGTCCTGTGATTTGTGTTCATCCTCTAAAACCTTTCTAAGATCCGCCTCTGCCATTTGATCCAGTAAATATTGGGACTCTCCCAGCACCTGCGCCGATTTGGCCAGATTACGCTGAGCAGCGGGCCAGCGCTGTTCCAGTTCAGGTAAAATAGTATGGCGTAAAAAATTCCGGTCAAACTGCTGTTCCTGATTGCTTTCATCTTCCACCCACTGCAGTTGATGCTGCCGGGCATAAGCGATAATAGCCTGCTTTTTATCATCCAGCATGGGACGACAAAGCCAGCCCTGTGCAAAAGGCTTTATGCTCGGCATAGCCGACAGACCCCGAGTTCCGCTGCCGCGTAATAATTGCAGTAATAAAGTTTCTGCCTGATCATCCAGATGCTGAGCCGTCAGCAGATATTCACCCTTTCTTAGTATCTGGCTAAAAGCCTGATAACGGGCTGTTCTCGCAGCTGCTTCAGGACTCTGGCCATTTTCTGCCCGGGCATTTACTTCAACAATAGTCAGGGGCATATCCAGTTCATAACAGATATGCTGACAATGCTGCCCCCATTTTTTGGCATTGGGACTTAGACCATGATCAACATAAACGGCTGAAAATGACTGACTGCAACCGGAAGGCAGGTTTTTTAATTGCGCACAGAGATGCAGAAGCACATGAGAATCGACGCCGCCGCTAAAAGCAATTAGAAAATTTTCGGCATCACCTGCCAGTCGGTTCAGGTGATAATGAAGAGTTTGTGGTGTTATAGACATTTATTATAACCCCCCTCACCCTAAACCCGGAGGGAGAGAGAATAAAAAGATGGACTCCAACTAATGACTAATGACTTAATCATTTCTAACTTTCTATAAAGTTTCCATATTTCATAAGCCGATCATAACGGGTATCCAGCAGGCGATCAGTAGGCGTTTCGGATAAATGCTCCAGTGTTTCAAGCAAAGTTTGTTTCAGTTTTTTTGCCGTCGCCTTATGATCACGATGTGCACCACCAATAGGTTCCTCGACAATATGATCTACCAGCTCCAGTTCTTTTAAGCGTTCTGAAGTGATACCCATTGCTTCAGCCGCCTCAGGCGCTTTATCTGCACTTTTCCATAAAATAGACGCGCAGCCTTCGGGAGAAATAACAGAGTAGGTACTGTATTGTAATATATTGACTCTATCACCAACACCAATAGCCAGTGCCCCTCCGGAGCCGCCTTCTCCAATAACGGTACAAATAACCGGTACTTTCAGCTCGGACATTTCAATTAAATTACGTGCAATAGCCTCACTCTGACCCCGCTCTTCCGCATCCACCCCGGGATAAGCGCCGGGAGTATCAATAAAGGTCAGAACAGGAAGTTTAAAACGCTCAGCCATTTTCATTAAACGTAAGGCTTTACGATAACCTTCCGGGCGCGGCATACCAAAATTTCGTTTCACTTTTTCAGCGGTATCTCTGCCCTTCTGATGACCGATGATCATCACCGGCTTACCATCCAGTCGTGCCAGCCCGCCCACTATGGGGGAATCATCTGCAAAAGCACGATCACCGTGCAGCTCTTCAAAATCAGTAAACATATGTTCAATGTAGTCAAGAGTATAAGGACGAAGAGGATGGCGGGCCAGTTGAGAAATCTGCCAGGGTGTTAAATTTTTAAAAATAGATTCGGTCAAAGAACGGCTTTTATCTTGCAGAGTCGCAATTTCTTCTGATAAATTCAGCTCAGTGTCATTGCCGACATAACGAAGCTCTTCAATTTTCGCTTCCAGTTCTGCAATGGGTTGTTCAAAATCAAGGAAATTTGGATTCATTGTGTCATTCTTATGGTTTAATTTTTGTAACTATTTATTAGCATAGATATATTAGTATAGATTACCGTATCAGGCTATGGCCGCTGTATTTCCGGGGACAACCAGGTATATCCTTGTATCGGTTTAGAACTTTCGAGGCCTTACGAGGTGCTGGGTTTACAGGCTGATAATCAGCGTTGATTATAACATTATTAGCTCATAAAGTAAGCTATGATTATATAACGAAAAAATTTTCCGACACTAATATACAACAGGGCTTTAAACCAGGATATATGTACCAGTCCGGCTACCAGACAGAGAGGATCACCAACAACGGGTAAAAAACTGAAAAACAATACCGGAGCACCATGTCGTTCCAGCCACTTTTCTGCCCGGACTCGGTGTTTATCAGCAGTATTTTTTTTAGTTTTACAAAACCCCTTACGAATTAAAAAACCAATTATCCAGTTGCTCATTCCTCCCAGAGAATTCCCCGTACCCACAACCAGGATCAGCAGCCAGGCCGGTGCGCTCTGCTGCGACAGCATCAGCGCAAACAGGGCTTCGGAACTGCCGGGCAGCAGAGTGGAGGAGGTAAAGCCACTGAAAAACAGGGTCAGCAGATTCATCAAATTCATAAGTGTGCTGAGCTAACGATATATAATCTTACATTCGTGCCCGGTCAGCATTCCCAGACGATGAATAAGTTCTTTATTCAGATACACTTTCCAGTCATCCGATAAAGGTAAAACTGCTTTGGCTTTTTCACCCCTGTAATAACAGACTACCGGACATTCCCCGCCTTCCGAAAAAGTACTCAAGACATCCTTAAACTGCTCAATAAATTCAGCATTGATCTGCTCCTGCTGTAGTGACACCGCCATTCTGCGGGCAAAATGGTTGCGTGCAGCATCCAGATCATAAATATGATTAACATTGATCCGGGCATTACCGGAATAATGATCCAGCCCCAGTTCACCGGAAACTACAATCACTGAATCTTTTATCAGAACCTCGCGAAACATTTCGTACTTATCAGAGAAAAGAGCAATTTCCTGACGGCCGCTGCGATCGTCTATGGTTACAAAAGCCATTTTATCACCGCGTTTGGTATTCATGGTTCGCATGGCAATTATAAGACCCGCAATAACAATATTGTGTTTCTTGTCCGGATTGAGTTCTACCAGTCGGTGGGTAATAAAATGTTTCAGCTCATCCAGATATTGATCAATAGGATGACCGGTAAGATACAGACCCAGAGTATCTTTTTCAGCTCGCAGGCGTTCATCTTCCGGCCATTCCTGTAATTGTTCAAAGCCGGCGGTTTCCGTTGCGGTACTGTCCAGTGCCCCGGTGTCAAAAAAGTCACCTCCAAATAAATCATCCTGACCGACAGCCTGAGCTTTAGAGAACTGTTCTGCAGCTTTGGTTGCTTTAGGAAGCGCTTTCATCAGGGTGGCCCGGGTACAGTCCATTTCATCCAGCGCACCGGATTTAATCAGAGTTTCAATCACCCGTTTATTACATCGCCTTAAATCAACCCGGTTACAAAAATCCTGAAAATCTTTATAGGAACCACCGCTATTACGGCTTTCAATAATGCTTTCAATGGCTCCTTCACCCACACCTTTAATAGCACCCAGACCATAGACAATTTCATTATTATCACTGACGGTAAATTTATATTCAGATAAATTGACATTGGGTGCCACCACGTCAAGCCCGGAATCACGGCACTCTTCAATAATAACCACGACTTTATCCGTATTGTCCATATCTGCAGACAACACTGCTGCCATAAAGGCTTCAACGTAATGAGTCTTTAACCACAGGGTCTGGTAGGAAACCAGCGCATAAGCAGCCGAATGGGATTTATTAAAACCATAGGCGGCAAATTTTTCCATCTGGTCAAAAATATGCGTAGCCACCTCTTTATCGACATGATTATTAACCGAACCGTCTTCAAAGATAGAACGCTGCTCCGCCATCACTTCCGGTTTTTTCTTACCCATGGCCCGACGCAGTAAATCTGCACCACCCAGAGTATAACCAGCCAGTACCTGAGAGATCTGCATAACCTGTTCCTGATACAAAATGGTACCATAGGTAGGCTGTAAAATAGGTTCCAGTGAGGGGTGTGGGTATTCTACTTTCTGCCGGCCATGCTTACGGTCAATAAAATCATCCACCATGCCGGACTGTAAAGGTCCGGGTCTAAACAGCGCCACCAGAGCCACAATATCTTCAAAACAATCCGGCTGCAGGCGTTTAATCAGATCTTTCATGCCCCGGGATTCCAGCTGGAAAACCGCCGTGGTATTACTGGCCTTAAGGGTTTCAAAAGAGGGTCGATCAGTCAGGTCAATCTGGGTAATATCTACAGCATCCCGGCCTTCCTTTTTACGCCGGGTATTGATAATTTCCAGTGCCCAGTCAATTACCGTCAGCGTTTTAAGCCCCAGAAAGTCAAATTTAACCAGACCAACGGTTTCCACATCATTTTTATCGTATTGCGTGACAATACTCTGGGAACCCTGTTCACAATAGATAGGGGAAAAGTCATTAATATCACTGGGGGATATTACCACTCCACCCGCATGTTTACCCACGTTACGGGTAATACCTTCCAGGGCCAGAGCCATATCAATTAATTCTTTAACCGCATCATCACTGTCATAGCGGCGTTGTAATTCCGGTTCCTGCTCCATGGCTCTGGAAATAGTGATACCAATGTCCATAGGAATAAGTTTGGCAATGGAATCAACAAAACCATAGCCCTGGCTCTGTACCCGTCCCACATCTCTGATGGCTGCTTTGGCTGCCATGGAACCAAAGGTAATAATTTGTGAAACCCGATCTCTGCCATAGGTTTCAGCAACGTATTGAATCACTTTATCCCGGCCCTCCATACAGAAATCAATATCAAAATCCGGCATGGATACCCGTTCAGGGTTGAGGAAACGTTCAAACAGTAAATCGTATTCCAGAGGGTCCAGATCGGTAATGGTCAGAGCATAAGCCACCAGTGATCCGGCACCGGAACCACGTCCCGGCCCCACAGGAACGGCATTATTTTTGGCCCATTGAATAAAGTCGGCAACAATTAGAAAATAACCGGGAAAGCCCATCCCGATAATAACCTCCAGTTCAATATCCAGACGTTCCCGATAAGTTTTAACCTGTTCCTGAAATTCCGGCTTATGTTCATCAAAATCCGTACCAAATAATTGCGGAAATCGTTTGTTAAGGCCTTCATGGGAAAGCTTTCTAAAGTACTCATCCATACTCAGTCTTTCAGGAATCGGAAAATCCGGCAGGAAATTCTCACCCAGATGCAGAGTCACATTACAGCGTTTGGCTATTTCCAGAGTATTTTCGATGGCTTCAGGAATATCCTGAAATAATTCAGCCATTTCTGCTGAGGACTTGAGATATTGTTCTTCTGTATAGTCTTTTGGCCGGTGTTTATCGGCCAGCACTCTACTCTGATTAATACAGACTCTGGCTTCATGGGCTGCAAAGTCTTCTTGTTTAATAAATCGTACCGCATTGGTCGCAACCACTGGCAAGTCACATTCCTCTGCCAGTTTTACAGCCTGATGTAGAAACAACTCATCTCCGGTATGTGAAATACGCTGTAATTCCAGATAGAGATTATCGGGAAATAAAACCTGATAGTACTCAATACTCTGTCTGGCCTGCGGATAGTTCTCTCCCAGTAATAAGCGGCCAACCTCACTATCCTTGCCCATAAGAACAATCAGACCGGAAGCCCGTTCCGTCAGCCAGTCTTTCTCTATCATGGCTCTGCCCAGATGCTGACCATGTAAATAGCTTTGACTGATCAGGTGCTTTAGATTCAGATAACCGTCATTATTCTGACAGAGAATTAAAAGACGATACGGCTGATTGGGTTCTTCTGGATTAGCTAACCAGAGATCAGCCCCCACAATCGGTTTAATACCCGCCCCGAGACAGGCCTGGTACACTTTAACCAGGGCATAGACATTACTCTGATCAGTAACTGCCAGTGCCGGCATCTGCTGCTCTTTTAGCGTCTGAATAAGCGGTTTAAGACGGACAATACCGTCTACTAATGAAAATTCTGTATGGATATTTAAATGTACAAAGGTATCAGGCATTGGTTATCAGATTGTGGTTAAATATTAGGAGTTAAAGTATATAGTATCAGCAGGGCTGGAGCATGCTTTGCTTGTAAGATAATCAAATCCAGCATAACGCTCTTAAATTTAAACTCAGAGTATCCGCCAGTTATACACCTTGATGAAGTTTCGGAGGCAGGACGCCGACGATAAGCCTCCAGGGATGGATTCACGGCGTCTTCAGCAAGGCGTATAACTGGCGGATACGGACTTTCTACAGGCCATTTAAAATTTTCTGCACCGGTTTATAACTTCTGCGATGTATCGGCGTAACACCCAGTTTCTGCAGGGCCTCAATATGCACTTTGGTTGGATAACCTTTATGTCTGGCAAAACCATAACCCGGCCAGGTTTTATCCAGAGCAATCATTTCATTATCCCGTTCTACTTTAGCCAGAATAGATGCGGCGCTGATAGCGGCCACACGGGAATCACCTTTAACCACAGCCTCACAGGGAAAAATAATATCCGGACAGAACTTACCGTCAACTAATACTTTATCCGGTATCAAACTCAGACCTTCAACCGCCCGGCGCATAGCAAGTAAAGTAGCATGAAAAATATTTAATTCATCTATTTCGGTATGTTCTGCTCTGGCAATACAATAGCATAAGGCTTTCTCTTTAATTTCCTGAGATAGCATAGTGCGCTTTTTTTCAGAAATCTTTTTGGAGTCATCCAGTCCTGCAACAGGGTTTTCAGGATCCAGTATGACGGCTGCAGTGACTACAGCCCCGGCCAGAGGTCCTCTGCCCACTTCATCAACACCGGCAATTAAGCCCGCTAAATTCAGATACCGGGGATCAAAAACCATTAGTTGTTACTCAACATTCATTAACCTGTTTTTCTGGATTGTAAATAGTCTAATACCGCCTGCGCAGCACTCTGATTAGCATTTTTACGTAATAATTTATGAATATCATTAAAAATGGCCAGTTTATCCCGCCAGTTTTCATCAGACAACAACTTTAATAATTTAGGTTTTAACACCTCAGGACGAACGTTATCCTGAGTAATTTCCTCTACCAGCCCTTCTCCAGCCAGCAAATTAGGCAGTGAATAATACGGTACTTTTAATAAACGTCTGGCAATCCAGTAAGTCAGCGGGGCCAGTTTATAAGCTACCAGCATGGGTTTTTTTAATAATAGTGCTTCCAGTGCTGCAGTACCTGAAGCCAGCATTACAGCATCGGCAGCGGCCATAACATCTCTGGAACAATAGTCAAACAAACGAAACTGTGAGCGAAAAGCCTCCTGTCCTGTTAATTTCAGTTCCAGCTCCTGATTAAAAAACTTACGGGTTTTTTGATTAACAAAAGGGATCACAAAAACCAGTTCAGGCTGTTCCTGTAGACATTGAATCATGGTTTCTATAAAAGGTTCGGCAAGACGTGTCACCTCCGACATACGACTGCCGGGTAATACTGCAATCACAGATTGATGGTCTTCAATATCCAGTGACAGTTTATTTCTAAACTGTTCGACATCTATCTTTAAGTCAATTTCATCAGCCAGAGTATGCCCTACATACTGGACAGAAATATTATGATTTTCATAAAAGCGTTTTTCAAAAGGAAACAGGGTCAGTATCATATCCACAGCACGGGCGATCTTACCCAGCCGATACTGGCGCCAGGCCCATACCGATGGACTGACATAATGAATGGTACCAATTCCGCGGGCTTTTAAAGCAGCTTCAATATCCAGATTAAAATCCGGGGCATCCACACCAATAAAAACATCTGGCGGGTTAGCAATAAAATACCGGATAAGTTCTTTACGAATAGAAGATAATTCTCGGTAATGAGACAGTATTTCCACCAACCCCATAACCGACAGTTTTTCTGCTGGATAGATAGCCTTGCAACCAGCCTCTACCATTAACGGACCGGCAATACCTTCAAACTGAACATCCGGGAATTGCTGGTGAATAGCATGAATTAAACCCGCAGCAAGAATATCACCCGATGCTTCACCCGCAATAATGCCTATACGCATTAGCGAATAATTCCACGATTAACATAATTATTTAAAAAATCTGTCATTAACATCAGTTCCTGACAATCCGTTGCCAGTTCATTAATTTCTGTAATGGCGTCATCCAGAGTCAACCCTGATCGGTAAAGTGCTTTATAGGCCTGACGAATGGACTTAATTGCCGCCGAACTATATCCATGACGCTTAAGACCTTCTATATTCAGGCCATGAGGTTTTGCCATATGACCGGAAACCATAACAAAGGGAGGAATATCTTTTGAAATGACGCTGTTCATAGCGGTAAAACAATATGAACCAATGGTGCAGAACTGATGTACCAGCGAGAAACCGCCTAATATGACGTGATTTTGAATAGTCACATGGCCTGCCAGTGCCACATTATTAGCGAGGATGATATCGTTACCCAGAACACAGTCATGAGCAATATGAACATAGGCCATAATCAAATTGTCATCACCCAGAGTGGTTGCACCGCGATCCTGGACCGTACCACGATTAAGCGTGGTAAATTCACGGATGACATTTCTGTCACCAATTTCCAGAGTGGTATCTTCCCCCTGGTATTTTTTATCCTGCGGGGCTTCGCCAATAGAACCAAACTGGTAAAACTGATTATTTTTGCCAATGCTGGTGGGACCATTAATGACCACATGTGAAGCAATAATATTACCTGAATCTATTTTGACTCCAGCACCGATCACTGAATATGCTCCCACCAGCACATCATTTGCCAGTTCCGCAGAGGGATCAATAATAGCAGTCGGGTGAATTAAATATTGATCAGGCATCTCTCTCAGCACACATTAATTCAGCCGAAGCTACCAGTTGATCTTCAACACTGGCTTCAGCACTAAATTTCCATACACCGCGCATATTTTTTATGACTTCGACTTTAAGCTGCAATTGCTCACCCGGATTAACCGGCCGCTTAAAACGTGCTTTATCGATACCCACCAGATAGTACAATGAATTTCCACCGGGTTTTGAATCCGTAGATTTATAGGCAAGAATGCCTGTTGCCTGTGCCAGCGCTTCGATAACCAGCACCCCCGGTAAAATAGGCTTGTTTGGAAAATGGCCGGTAAACTGAGGTTCATTATAGCTGACGTTTTTAATGGCCACTAAATATTTTCCGGCTTTATAATCCAGTACCTTATCCACCAGTAAAAAAGGGTAACGATGTGGAAGATGTTCCAGAATATCATTAATGTCCATTGAATTGAGTTGTTTTTCCATTATTTCTTCTTATTTCATTGATATGAAAACCTGAGTTAAAGCAGGCTTAAAGTTATTATACGATGATCTATTATTAATCCCGGTGATTTATTTTGTTTTATTTTCCAGTTCAGTCAGACGTCTGGCCAGACTATCAAGTTGTTTAAAACGAACAAAATTCTTTTGCCATAAGGCGTTTTCCTGTAAAGGCGTTCCAGATGAATAAACACCCGCGTTACTGATACTTTTGGTTACCAGAGAGGTAGCGGTAATATGCACATGGTCAGCAATACGTAAATGCCCGAGAATACCCGCACCGCCGCCTATGGCACAATGCTTACCAATGCTGGTACTGCCTGCAATACCCACACAACCGGCAATAGCTGTATTTTCTCCAATATGCACATTATGTGCAACCTGAATCAGATTATCCAGCTTTACCCCATCTTCAATAATCGTATCGTCTATGGCGCCGCAGTCAATTGTGGTATTAGAACCAATTTCCACATTATCTCCAATAACAACTGACCCCAGTTGCGGGACTTTTGTCCATTGTCCCCTGTCATTGGCTATACCAAAACCATCACTGCCGATAACCACTCCAGAATGAATAATAGCATTTTTACCCAACTTTACACCGGAATATATCGACACATTGGCAAAGAGATGGCTATTTTCTGCAATACTAACGCCATCAGCAATAACACAACCCGCATCTAATATTACATTATCAGCAATTAAGCAGTTCTGTCCAATCACTACATTGGCAGCCAGAGTCACATTATTACCCAGCCGGGTCGATTCTCCAATAATAGCAGCAGGATGAATAGCCGCTCTCTGATGACTATTCTGCGTCAGCCAGGAGGCAATCTTTGCATAGCTTAAATAGGGATCATCGGCAAGAATAGCACTGCCAGGGCATTGTTCTAAATCATCAGGCTTAAGAATAACAATAGCGGCCTGTGTTGAGAGCAGATATTTATGATATTTTCGATTGGAAAAGAAACTGAGATCATGCTTGCCTGCAAGTTCCAGGGTAGCAATCCCTGAAATCTGGATCTCGGGATCGCCATGGAAGTCTGCATCCACAAAATCAGCCAGCTCTTTTAGCCTGGCCTTCCGGGTAGAGATTGACATTAACTCAGTTCAAACAGACGAATTATTTGCCTGAGCGATATTGTTTTTTTAATTGCGCCAGAATCTTATCTGTAACATCAATCTGCTTACTGGCATAAATAACCCCTTCACTGATGATCAGGTCATACTTTTCCTGTTCAGCAATGGTTTTTATAGACTTTAAAACCGACTTCTGTAATTTAACCAGTTCTTCGTTCTGACGGATACTGAGATCTTCCTTAAAAGCGGCTTTATCTCGTTCCAGATCCCGTCGCAGCAGAGTAATTTTACGTTTCAGTTTATTTAACTCAGTGACTGATAGAATAGCCGCATCTTTCTGTAGTTTTTCAGTATTACTCTGAATTTTCTTCTGCAAACTGACCAGAGCCTTGTCTCGTTTGGCAAATTCTTTTTGTAATTTACTGCGGGCAGCCTCAGCCTGAGGAGCCTTCTGCAACAATTTAGCCTGATTTACAAAGGCAATTTTCTGGCCTGCCCAGGCAAAAGAGACTGAAAACAGGCAAATGATTAAAACCATCCATCGGGATTGTGCAATCAGTTTCTTAGTCATAGTTTTCTCCATAAATTTTTTTTTATAGTTTATTGGGGCTGTTGTTCTTTCAGCTATTTTACACAAATTCGAGAACTTTAATAAGTCTGACCAAATGAAAACTGAAAGGTTTCAGTATCATCGCCGCTTTTTTCATTCAAAGGTGCTGCAATACTGACTCTCAACAAGCCAAAAGGACTCATCCATGCACCGGCTATACCCGTAGTATAGCGTATTTCACTAACATCGAAATCACCGGTATCAGCAAAGACATTACCCATATCAACAAAGCCGCTCAAACGATAGGCCGAAGAATCCTTAACAAAAGGAACCGGTAAAATAATTTCAGCATTACCAATAAGTTTAAACTGGCCACCCAATGGATCATGGCTTGCAAAATGCACAACATCCTTTCCAGAGCCGTTAAAATTATTAAATGTCCTGGATTGATCATCTTTTGGTCCTAAGGTATTGGACTTGTAACCACGAATATCTCTCATACCACCAGCATAATATTTTTCAAATGGGGGGAACAAACCCCCGCCATAAGTATCTGCATAGCCAATATTCCCCTTTAACATTAAAGTGGTCGTGCGAGTTAAGGGAAAAAATCTCTGCTGTACATAGTTAATATGATAAAACTGGCTGTCACTACCGGGCACTGACACATCGCCTGAAAGACGTTGTAAAGCGCCACGAGTTGGAAATATAGCCTTATTTCGGCTGTCATGTGACCAGTTGGCTGAAAGTCTTAAAACGGAGAAATCATCCCCTTCATTAAATACAAACTCAAGAATATCCAGAGAAGTATCCATAAAGTACTGTCCCTGGTCATTTTGTTTAATAGAGGGCAAATCTATCTTAGTATTTTCAAAATCAATACCAAAACCAATACGGTCAAATTCATTAATTGGTACCCCGAAACCGGTACCAAAACTAATATTATCAGTTGCATAATTAGATAGATTTTCTTTAGCCAGATCAGTGTTACGCAAGTTAAAACGCAAGGTACGGCTAATACCATCATCTGTAAAATAAGGGTCAGTAACACTGATGCTGTAAATAGTATTAGCCTTACTGGTATTAGCCGCCAGACTATAACGATTACCGGTACCCAGAAAGTTATCCTGAGTAATACTAAAGTTAAAAATCAGCCCCTGAGACTGGGAGAAACCGGCACCGGCATTAATACTGCCCGTGGATTGTTCCTCAACTTTATAAATTACATCCACCAGATCCGGACTGCCGGGTACTGGCGGTGTTTCCACACTGACTTCTTTAAAAAAGCCCAGTCGCTTCAGTCGAGCTTTGGAGCGCTCAACATTTGTGGTTGAAATCCAGCTACTTTCAAACTGGCGCATTTCACGACGTATCACTTCATCAGCAGTATTGGTATTACCAATAATATTGACCCGGCGAACATAAACCCGGTTACCCGGATCCACAAAAAAGGTCAGTGTCACTTCTTTGGTTTTATCATCTACCTGAGGAATAGGATTGACATTGGAGAAGGCATATCCTGCCTTACCCAGAAGGTCTACAATAGCTTCTGAAGTTTCAGTAATATTTTTTCTGGAAAAAAACTGGCCTTTCTGAATTTTTACCACTGGAAAAATTTCTTTTGGTTCAACGATTAAGTCACCGGCCAGTTTAACTTCCTTAATGGTATATTTTTCACCTTCGGTTATATTGATGGTAATATAAATATGTTTTTTATCCGGGGTAATAGCCACCTGGGTAGAATCAATTTTAAAGTTGATATATCCCCTGTCCAGATAAAATGAACGCAAAGATTCCAGATCGCCGGCCAGTTTCTGTTTAGAGTACTGATCGGTTTTGGTATAAAAAGAAAATAATGTCGGGGTGGTCAGTTCCATTTCATCCAGCAGTGTTTCAGTATCAAAAACTTCATTGCCCACAATATTAATCTTGTGAATAATAGTCACCTGACCTTCGGAAACTTTCACTTTAATACCCACACGATTACGTTCCAGCGGAGTCACTACAGTATCAATGCGTACAGCGTATTTGCCACGAGCATAATATTGACGCTTTAATTCTGCAACCACTCGCTGTAGAGTGGATTTATCATAAACACGTCCTTCTGCAAAACCAATTTGTTTTAAAGCTTTGGTTAATTCTTCAGTATCAATATCTTTATTGCCGTCAAATTCAATATCAGCAATGGCAGGACGTTCTATTACAAAAACAATCAGCTTATTGCCTTCCTGTTCCAGACGTACATCCTTAAAAAAACCGGTTTTATAGAGTTCACGAATAGATTTAGAGACTGCCAGATCATCAACCCGGTCACCTACTCTAAGC